>JBFHON010000080.1:0-10355 GCA_041593295.1 Oceanococcaceae bacterium
ACGCTGTCGACCAGCGCCGAGGCGGTGCTGCGCTCACTTGCGGGGCTGCTTTCCACGCAGCCCAGCGCCATCATCGTCGAAGGGCACACCGACAATGTGCCGATCAGCAACGAGCGCTATCCCTCGAACTGGGAACTCTCCGCTGGCCGTGCCGGGCGGGTATTACGTCTGTTCACCGACGCGGGCATTGAGGGCAGCCGAATGTCGATGCGGGCCTTTGGCGAGCAGCAGCCCGAGGTGTCCAATGCGACAGCGCAGGGCAGGGCGCAAAACCGGCGGGTGATGGTCATCGTGCAGAACCCCGAGCCGGACATCGCGCCACCACGGATCGCCGAGGCGGCTGCCGGCTGACAACGGCCCCGGACAGCAGGGGCGCCAGGGCGGGAAGCCGGCGCTTGCCCGGCCACCGGCCGCGGCACCAAGTTTGCAGGACACGCAGCAAGATTTGAGTCTGCGGAAAGCCGATGTCCGAAGTGATGACCCCCCTGCCGGAACGCTGCGTCAGCTTCATGCTGGACGGCGAATGCTTTGGCGTGGATGTGCTGCAGGTCCGTGAAGTACTCAACCGGCCCGAGTTGACCTCGGTGCCGGGTGCCAGTCGGGTCTGCATTGGCGTCGTCAACTTGCGGGGCCGGATTCTGACGGTGATGGATTTGCGTCAGCTGCTGGGTTTGCCGGCCTTCAGCGCCGACAACAGCGAGCATCTGCTGGTGGTCGAGCACGCCGGCCGCATGCTCGGGCTGATTGTCGATGCCGTCGGTGACGTGGTGAACCTCAACCCCGATGCGGAGACCACCACCCACACGCGTGGCCGCGACACCCCGGACGTGATGAAGATGGTCAACCACGGCGAGCGTTTCATCGCGCTGCTCGACATGGACCTGTTGCTGGAGAACGCCGTATGAATCTCACCCCTGAGCTCATCGGTCTGGCTGTGCTCACGCTGGTCTGCGTGGCACTGGGCGTGGGGCTGGTGCGCCAGCAACGCAAGCTTGAACTGCTGGCACGTTCCCAGCGCACCCTGGTCCAGCAGCTCGATGGCACCCACCGTGCCCAGCTGGCCTATGCCGAGGCCACCGAAGATGCCATGTCGCACCTGCGCGACGGCTTGCAGACGCTGACCACCGTAAGCGCCAATCTGGACATGAAGACCTATGCGCTCGGGCTGCAGCAGGGGCGCATCGGTCAGCGCATGAAATCCCAGGAGGTGGCGCGTCAGAAGGCCGCCATTCCCACACCGCCACCCAGTCCCGAGAGCGTCAGCAATCCGGCGCCGCCGGCAGCTGATGGCCCCCGGAAGCTCAGTACGGCCGAAAGAGAACTGATCACTGCTGTGCATGCCACCCGGGCCCGCGTCGCCTGACGCCGCCGGTCGCGCTGCACGTCGCCAACAGGAGCCCCCAAGCATGAACCTGACTCTCCCCGAGCAACTGACCATCGCCAGGGCAGCCGCCCTGCGTGAAGAGTGGCTGCAGGCGCTGGACGCCGATGCTGCCGATTCTGCGGTCGTGATTGATGCGCAGGCCACCAGCAAGGTCGATGCAACCGGCATGACGCTGCTGCTTTCACTTTTTCTTGAGTTGAACTCCCGTAAGAAAAGCTGGACGTGGAGCGAAATACCCGCGGTGATTTCCGATGCCGCAAACGACATGGGCGTGGCCCAGCAATTGCAGTCCCAGGCTCATTAACTCCCTGCTGAGGAACTTTTCAATGGCGAACATTCTGGCTGTCGATGACTCGAAATCGATGCGGCAAATGGTGGCTTTCACCCTGCAGTCCGCCGGACACGAAATCGTGGAGGCCGAGGACGGCCAGGACGCACTGGAGAAGGCCCAGGGCCGCAGTTTTGATCTGGTACTGGCCGACGTGAACATGCCGCGCATGGATGGCATTTCGCTGGTTCGAAAACTGCGTGAGTTGCCGGCCTACAAGTTCACGCCGGTCCTGATGCTGACTACCGAAGCCGGTGGCGACAAGAAGACCGAAGGCCGCAGTGCCGGCGCAACGGGCTGGATTGTCAAACCCTTCAACCCCGACCAGTTGCTTTCAACGATCCAGCGCGTTCTGGCATAAGGCGCGGCCATGAGTCTCGACCTCAGTCAGTTCCATCAGACCTTTTTTGACGAAAGCTTTGAAGGCCTGGATGCGATGGAATCGGGGCTGCTGGGCCTGGATTTCGCATCCGGTCAGGTTGATCCCGAAGTGGTCAACGCCATTTTCCGGGCAGCCCATTCGATCAAGGGCGGGGCCGGTACTTTCGGCTTTGTCGAAATTGGCGGCTTTACCCACCTGCTCGAAACCCTGCTCGAGGAACTGCGCTCACTGAAGCGGCCCTGGAGCACGGACATTGTCGATACCCTGCTGCGCGGGGTAGATGCCACACGTTCGATGCTCGATTCCGCGACGCGGGGCGAGCCGATCACCCCGGCGAGCGAACTCGAAAAGCAACTGCAGGACATTCTGGCCACAACGCCGGGTGCCGCTGCGGATACATCGACGGCTGCGCCGGCCCCGGGACCCGAACTCCCCGGCCTGAAACGCTGGTCGATCCGTTTTGTTCCGGAACCGGACGTCGCCCATCAGGGCAATGACCCGCTGCGCATCCTGCGGGCACTGGCCGCACTGGGTACGGTGCAGGTTGAAGCCATCACCGACCAGCTGCAACCGCTGTCCGAGCATGACCCGGAAAGCTGCCCGCTGGGCTGGAAGGTGCAGCTGGAGACCAGCGACAGCGAAGCCGAGATTCGTGATGTCTTTGCCTGGGTGGATGATGTCTGCGAACTGGACCTCATCCCGGAAACCGCTGCTGTGGAAAGTCCCGAGCCGGTCGCCGAGGCGCCGGTAACGGCCGGCACCGCTCCGGCGTCGCCTTCGGGCCCGGCATCGGCTGCACCTGCACGCGCTTCCGCCAAGAAAGATACGGCGAGCTCCATCCGGGTGTCGGTCGACAAGATTGATTCGCTGATCAACCTGGTCGGCGAACTGGTGATTACCCAGGCCATGCTGCAGCAACGGGCCGAAGGCCTCGACCCGGTTGAGCACGAGTCGCTGCTGACCGGACTGGGCCAGCTGGACCGCAATACCCGGCACCTGCAGGAAGCCGTGATGTCGACCCGCATGTTGCCGGTGGATTTCGTGTTCAGCCGCTTCCCGCGTCTGGTACGCGACACGGCCGCCGCGCTGGGCAAGTCGGTCAAGCTGGTGACCGAAGGCGAAGGGGCGGAACTCGACAAGGGTGTGATCGAGAAGATCGTCGACCCGCTCAATCACATTGTTCGCAACTCCATCGACCACGGGGTGGAGTCCCCCGCGGACCGCGCGGCGGCGGGCAAGGACCCGACGGCAACCGTGCGGCTCTCCGCCTGGCACCAGGGCGGCAACATCATCATCGAGGTTGCCGACGACGGCAAAGGCCTGGACCGCGAAAAGATCGTTGGCAAGGCCCGCAAGAATGGCATCGACATTCCGGACAATGCCCCCGACAGCGAAGTCTGGAACCTGATCTTCATGCCCGGACTGTCGACCGCCGAGGCCGTCACCGACCTGTCAGGTCGCGGTGTGGGCATGGATGTGGTGAAGAAAAACATCCAGTCCCTGGGTGGCGCGGTGGATATTGCCTCCGAGACCGGGCAGGGCACGCGCGTCACCATCCGGCTGCCACTGACCCTGGCCATTCTCGATGGCATGACGGTTCGCGTGGGCCAGGAAATCATGGTGCTTCCGCTGGGGTCGGTCGTGGAGTCCCTGCAGATCGAGGAAAAGGACATCCGCAGTGTTGGCGGCGAGCGCAGCCTGCTCAAGGTGCGCGAGGAGTTCGTGCCGGTGGTTCGCCTGGACGAATTCTTTGGTTACAAGCAGGCCGATGAAGATCCGCTGGAAGCCAAGCTGGTGGTCGTGGTCGAGGACGACCGCGAAAAACTGGCACTGGTGATTTCCGACCTGGTTGGCCAGCAACAGGTCGTCGTGAAGAACCTGGAAACCCACTACAAACCTGTCGCCGGTGTCGCCGGCGCAACGATTCTGGGTGACGGCCGGGTGGCCTTGATTGTTGATGTGGGCGGCATGCAGCGCGCCATCAGCGATCAGGCACGCCATCAGGCCGCCTGAGCCCACAGACCCCGAGGAACAGAGTCATGTCACAAAGCCCATCGACGGCCCCCCCACAAACCGCTTCCGGTTCCATCGCCCCGGTCGCGCAGCCAGCCGCTGAAGACCGCGAGTTCCTGACCTTTCGTCTGGGGGACGAGGAATACGGGGTGGACATCCTGAAGGTACAGGAAATCCGCAGCTACGACACCGTGACCAAACTTCCCGCCGCACCGGCTTTCATCAAGGGTGTCATCAACCTGCGCGGCACCATCGTGCCCATTGTGGACATGCGCCTGCGCTTTGAAATGGAAGAGGCGCAATACAACGAATTCACCGTGATGATCATGCTGAACGTCAACGAACGGGTCGTCGGCCTGGTCGTCGATGGCGTGTCCGATGTCATCACCCTGGCTGCCGAGCAGATCCGCCCGGCACCCGAGATTACCGCCGGGGCACTCGATACCCGGTTCATCACCGGACTGGGCGCCATCGAAGAGCGTCTGCTGATCCTTGTCGATATTGAAGGACTGATGGGAAGCGAGGGCATGGCCCTGACTGCCGAATTGTCCGAATCCAACCCTTCAACACATTAGTACCCCAGGAGATACCCATGAGTTTCGGAAAAATGTTTGGTGGACGCGGCGCTGAGGATCAGCGTGCTGCCCAGACCCTGAACCAGTTCAACCAGGCCGCCGATGAAGTGGCTCGAGTCGCCCGCAGTGGTGACCTGACCCAGCGCCTCAGCATTCCCGGTGCCGAAGCGCCCGTGCAGGCGCTGGTCGACCAGATGAATATCCTGATGGACCAGCTGCAGGCGTCAGCGGCGGCATCCTCGGCGGCCAGCAGCGATGCGGATGCCATCCGGGAGCGCTCGGCGCTGGCCGGGGTGACCACCAATGTCATGATCGCCGACAACGAACGGCGCATCGTCTACATGAATGAAGCCGTCAAGCAGATGCTGCGCGCGGCAGAGTCCGATATCCAGAAGGAGCTCCCCAGCTTCAAGGTTGAAGGCCTGGAAGGGCGTCAGATTGATGACTTCCACAAGAACCCGGCGCACCAGAAAGGCATGCTGGAGAAGCTGGATTCGCCGTTCACCACGCAGATTCTGCTGGGTGGCCGCACCTTTGGTCTGGTTGCGAGCCCGGTCTGGAGTGAGAGCGGCGAACGTCTGGGGACGGTGGTCGAGTGGAAGGACCGGACTGCAGAAGTCCGCCTGGAAAACGAGATCAAGGAGCGCGAAGAGCGCGAGCGTCAGATCGCCGCAGAAAACCTGCGCATCAAGAACGCGCTGGACAACGTCACCACCAACGTGATGATTGCCGACAACGACCGGCGCATCATCTACATGAACGAGTCCATCAACCAGATGCTGGCTGATGCGGAAGCCGACATCCAGAAGGACCTGCCGCAGTTCAAGCTGGAAGGCCTGCAGGGCCGCACCATTGACGACTTCCACAAGAACCCCGAACACCAGAAGGGCATGCTGGCCGCCCTGAAGGACACCTACCGCACGCAGATCATGCTCGGTGGGCGCACCTTCGGGCTGATTGCCAGCCCGGTGGTAGATGCCGAAGGCAACCGCCTGGGAACGGTCGTGGAATGGCAGGACAAGACGGCCGAGCTGAAGCACGAGGCGGAAATCCGCGAACGGGAAGAACGTGAACGCGTCATCGCTGCCGAGAACCTGCGGGTCAAGAATGCGCTCGACAACGTCACCACCAACGTGATGATTGCCGATGGTGACCGCAACATCATCTATGCCAACAAGTCCCTGGTTGAAATGCTGACCAAGGCGCAGGACAACATCCGCAAGGACCTGCCGCACTTCGACGTCAGCAAGGTGCTGGGCACGAATATCGATGTCTTCCACAAGAACCCGGCGCACCAGAAGACCATGCTCGAGCGGCTGACTTCGACGCACAAGGCGCAAATCAAGGTCGGTGGCAATACCTTCGCGCTGACGGTCAACCCGATCCTGGACAACAATGGCCAACGTGTCGGAACCGTGGTTGAGTGGAACGACCGCACCGCTGAAATCATGGTTGAGGAAGAGGTCAACGGAATCGTGTCCGGTGCCACCAACGGTGACCTGTCCGGTCGCTTGACGATGGAAGGCAAGCAGGGCTTCCTGCACGGGCTGTCCACCGGACTTAACAGCCTGCTGGATGCCAACGAGCGGGCCTTCAACGAGCTGCTGAAGATGATGACGGCGCTGGCCAATGGCGACCTGACGACGCAGATCGACATCGAAGGCGAAGGGGTATTCGCCCAGCTGCGCGACGAGGCGGCGGCCACCATCGAAACCCTGACCGACATGGTCTCCAACATCCGCACCTCTGCGGAGTCGATCAACACCGCCTCGCGGGAAATCGCGATGGGCAATGCGGACCTCTCCAGCCGGACCGAGCAGCAGGCGGCCAGCCTGGAAGAAACCGCGTCCTCGATGGAGGAGCTGACCAGCACCGTGCGGCAGAACGCCGAAAATGCCCAGCAGGCCAATCAGCTGGCGATCGGTGCCTCCTCGGTGGCCGAGCAGGGCGGGGAAGTTGTCGGCAAGGTGGTCGACACCATGTCTTCCATCAGCGAATCCTCGAAGAAGATCGCCGACATCATCTCGGTCATCGACGGCATCGCCTTCCAGACCAACATCCTGGCATTGAATGCGGCGGTCGAAGCGGCGCGGGCCGGTGAGCAGGGCCGCGGCTTCGCGGTCGTCGCCGCCGAAGTGCGGTCTCTGGCGCAGCGTTCGGCTGCGGCGGCCAAGGAAATCAATACCCTGATTTCCGACAGTGTCGAACGGGTCAAGGGCGGCACGCAGCTGGTCGACCGGGCCGGGGAAACCATGGCCGAGATCGTCCAGAGCGTCAAACGTGTGACCGACATCATGGGCGAGATCACGGCAGCCAGCCAGGAACAGAGCACCGGCATCGGGCAGGTCAACCAGACGGTGACCCAGCTCGACGAGGTCACGCAACAGAATGCGGCGCTGGTGGAAGAATCCGCCGCCTCCGCAAAATCGCTGGAAGACCAGGCCGAGACGCTGGTCGAGGCGGTGCAGAAGTTCCGGGTCAATGGCAGCTTCAGTGCTTCTCCGTCGGCACGTCGTCCGCAGCAGGACAATTCGGCGCCACGCGCCGAGCCGGCTCGGGCGCCGAAACCTGCGGCGCGCAGCACTTCCCGTCCGGCGAACGGCGGGTCCGGCTCATCGCCTGCGGCGGATAACGGCCAATGGACGGAGTTCTAAGCCCCGCAGAGTGCCGGATTTCGGGGGGCGCAAGCCCCCCGATTTCTGCGGGCCTGAGCATTCAGCCGCAGCGCGAATTCGAGCTCAAGGACGCGGAGTTCAAACGCGTCTCCCGCAAGATTTACGCCGAGGCGGGGATTGTCCTGGGCGCCCAGAAACGCGACATGATCATCCGCCGTTTGTCCAAGCGGATCCGTGCGCTGGGTCTGGACAGCTTTCGCGTCTACATGGACCTTGTCGAGGCGGGTGACAAGCAGGAACTCATCGAGTTTCGCAACGCGCTGACCACCAACCTGACCTCGTTCTTTCGCGAGGCACACCACTTTGACCGGCTGAAAAAGTATTTCGCCGAACACGGTGACCGCAAGACCTATCGCATCTGGAGTGCGGCCTGCTCGACCGGTGAAGAGCCATACAGCATTGCCATGTCGGCGGTGGAGCATTTCCGTACCGGCCGGCCGCCGGTGCGGGTGCTGTGCACGGATATCGATACGCGAGTGGTCGGTGAGGCACAGGCTGGCGTCTACCCGCTGGAGCGGATCGAGGCCTTGTCGATGGAACGCCGGCGCCGCTTTTTCCAGAAAGGTGCCGGATCCAATGTCGGCATGGTGCGCGTCAACCCGGACCTGCGAGGCTTCATGCAGTTTCGGACGATGAACCTGATGAGCGATGTCTATGACGTCAAGGAAGGCGTGGATGTGGTTTTTCTGCGGAACGTGATGATCTATTTCGACCGTGAAACGCAGCGCCATATCCTCGAGCGCATGCAGCGCATCATTGCGCCCGAAGGCCTGCTGATCGTCGGGCATTCGGAAAACCTGTTTCACGTCAACGACCTGTTCCGCTCCCTGGGGCAGACGGTCTACACCCCGGTTGCCCGCGTGTGACAGGGGCGCCCGTGTCCACCAAGCATGACAGCACCTCCGCAATGGGTGGGCAGTCGGTCATCATCTATGACCGGCAATTCCACCGCGAGGTCATCAAGCTGCAACCGGGGGACTACGGTGCGACCGGGCTCGACCTGATGTTCAGTACCGTGCTGGGCTCCTGCGTGTCGGCCTGCCTTTACGACCCGCTGAACCGGATCGGCGGCATGAATCACTTTCTGTTGCCGGGCAGCAGCGGGCATCAGCAGGTTGGCCGCTATGGCATGTACGCCATGGAATTGCTGGTCAACGAAATGCTCAAGCGTGGGGCTCAACGGGACCGGATCGTGGCCAAGGTCTTTGGCGGGGCACGGGTGCTGCGCACGCTGCAGTCGATGGACATCGGATCGCGCAACGCCGACTTCATTGAACGCTATCTCGCCGATGAAGAGATACCGGTGATCGCTTCTGACCTGCGTTCCAGCCACCCCCGCAAAGTGATTTTTTTTCCGGCGACCGGACAGGCCCTGGTGCGCGCCGTGGGCAGCAGCAGCGACTTTGGCGAACTGCAGGCCGAGGAGCGTTACGCCGCGAAAGTCAGTCATATCGAGCCGCCGCAAGGTGGCGACATCGAGCTATTTTGAGATGAGCATAAGAATCCTGATTGTTGATGATTCCGCGCTGGCCCGGCACGTGCTGACCGAGATTCTGAGCGAGGTGCCGGGTTTTGAGGTGCTTGGTGCGGCGCAGGATCCGCTGGTCGCGCGCGACATGATCAAACAGCTCAACCCCGATGTGATCACGCTGGACGTGGAAATGCCGAAGATGGACGGGCTGGTGTTTCTGGAGAACCTGATGCGCCTGCGCCCGACACCGGTCGTGATGGTGTCGTCGCTGACCACGCAGGGCGCGGACGTCACGCTGCGGGCCATGGAGCTCGGTGCGGTGGATTTCGTCGCCAAGCCGGCTCTGGGCCTGGCTGACGGTTTGCGTAAGCATGCCCGGGAACTTGCAGAAAAAATCCGCATTGCCTCCAAGGCCCGCCTGCAGCCGCTGCGAATGGACCCGGAGGCAGCGCAGAAGACCCGGGCCAGCCTGTCGTCCAAAGGCACCGGTTACAGCACCACCTACAAGTTGATCGCGATGGGTGCTTCCACCGGTGGCACCGAAGCTTTGCGCGAGGTGATCCAGGTGCTGCCCGCCGACACGCCGGCCATCGTGGTGACGCAGCACATACCGGAGAGTTTCTCCCGGCCATTCGCCGAGCGCATGGATAAGGCCAGTGCGATGAGCGTGACCGAGGCCGAGGACAACATGCCGATTCTGCCGGGTCACGTCTATGTTGCGCCGGGCAGTCATCATCTGGAAGTGGTACGCAGCGGTGCGCGCTGGCTGACACGTTTGCTCGATACCCCGCCGGTAAACCGTCACCGGCCGGCTGTCGACGTGATGTACGACAGCGTGATCGAAGCCTGCGGCTCCAATGCGCTGGGTGTGCTGCTGACGGGCATGGGGGCTGATGGCGCTGCGGGTTTGCTGCGGATGCGCCAGAGCGGCGCCCACACCATTGCACAGGATGAAGCGTCCAGTGTGGTGTGGGGAATGCCGGGTGCGGCGGTCAAATTGGGTGCCGCGGCACAGGTCTTGAATCTGCACGACATTCCGGCGGCCATGCTGGACTGGGTCAGAAAGTCCCGCTAGCCGCCGATAGGTATAGAAATCGCTGAATCCACGAAGCCGCGTCTCCAGGAGTTCCGATGAACGCAGTTGCCACCAAAGTCTTGCTTCCCCTGTTCGGGGTTACGCTTCTTGTGATTGCCGTGACCGTCTCCAGAGACACCAGCCTGCTGCAGTGGGGTGCCATCGGTGCCGTACTGGCGGTCTGGGCTGGCGTCTTCTACGGAGTGCTGAACGGCAATATCATCATTGATACCCCGGAGCACGACCTGGCAGAAAAGGAACGCGCTGATGGCATTGTCGCCCAAGGGCGCATGCAGGCCGATGCCGAAGTTTCCGGCCTGCGTGGCGATCTGTCGCGGTTGAACGAACTGGTCTCCGACGCCGTGGAAACCCTGACCAGCGCCTTCGCCCAGATTCAGGCGCAGTCGCGCGAGCAGGAGCAGGAAGTGCGCCGCATCGTCGATGGCGGTGGG
>JBFHON010000081.1:0-10246 GCA_041593295.1 Oceanococcaceae bacterium
GCGCTGCTGGCTGTTCACTGGCTGTTGCCGGCGCTCCCGGCAGGCTGGCTGGCGCAACCGCGCCCGGGTGTGCTGGCATGGGTGAAGCGTGCCGAGCGCACCCCCCCGGCCGGAGGCCGCGCACGCGCGCTGTGGCTGGTTCTGCTGGTTTTGCTGGCCGTCGGGCTTTCCGGGGTCAGCCGGCTGACGGTGGGGGAAAATGTCCGTGCCCTGCACCCGGTTGACCCGGGCTTGCTGGCCCGTGATGCGGCCGCGCGTCGGATTGTGGGTGGCGTGGATGCGGGGCAGTCGGTGCTGGTGCATGCTGCCGATGCGCAGTCGGTGCTGCAGCAGGCCGAAAGCCTGCAGAACACGCTGCGCGCAGCGCGCCAGGCGCAGGAGCTGCGGGAGTGGATGTCACCGCAACCCTTGCTGGTCTCGCAGCAGCGACAGGCGGAAAACCGGCAGCTGCTGGAAGCGCATCTGTTGCAGGCCGCGGGCCCGCTGGATCGCCTGCAGCAGCTCGGGCTGCCCGACTCCTGGGTGGGAAACTACCGCAGGCGGATTGCGCAGGCCACCGAGATTCCGGCGACGGCCTGGGCCCTGTCTGCCTCGCCGGCAACACCTGCGTCCGCTGCCGGTGAACCCCCTGCGAGCAGTCCGACAGCCTTTGCCCGTGCCTGGGCGGGTTGGTGGCAGGACAACCCGCAGGGCAGCGCGCTGGTGATCCGGCTCGGGGGCGTAGCCGATGCGCCGGCGCTGCGGCAGCGCATCACCCAGACCGGGTTGCCCGGTGTACTGCTGGTCGACGGTGTGGCCGATGCTGCCCGGGCGCTGGATCACACCCGGGCCACCGCGTTGCAGATGCTGATGCTCGTCGGTGCGCTGATCATTCTGGTGTTTCTGGGGAAGTTCGGGCTGCGCGCCTTTGCGTTGCTGACGCCGACGGCCATGTCGGTGCTCGGCGTGCTGGGCCTGCTGGGCTGGACCGGTCAGGCTTTCGGCCTGTTTCACCTGCTGTCGCTGTTGCTGGTTGCCGGCATGTCGATTGACTACGCGCTGTTTCTGCACGAGGCCGGGGCCCAGGCCGGGCGCAGCGTGTTGGCCATTGTGGCTTCCGGTCTGACCACCATCGCCGCGTTCGGGATGCTGGGCCTGAGCGCAACGCCGGCATTGGCGGCGATGGGGCAGATTGTCGGACTCGGGGTGGCGACGGCGCTGCTGCTGAGCCTGCTGCTGCTGCGTGCGGGCTGGCTGGAGTCCAGAGCGTATGTCTGAGCGGAGCCGGTGGTGAAGGCGACCACCACGACGGGCATATGCCTGCTGAGCCTGCTGCTGGCCAGCTGTGCGCTGTTCACCGACCGGCGCGCACAGTGCGAGGCCGGTCCGCCGGTGGTCCCCGTCAGGAACTGGCAGAGCCAGGAAAGCGGTCTGGAAAGTATCCGTTTCGAGCGGGACAGCTTCGCCCTGCAGTTGCTGTTCGTCTGGAAGCACGCGCCGGATGCCTTTGCGCTGCGGGGCCTGAACCCGCTGGGCATCGAAGTGTTCCGTCTGGATGTGGCGCAGGAGGGCACGCGCTGGCAGACCCTGGCAGACGCGCAGATGCCCTTGCAGGCGGATCGTCTGCTGGCAGATTTCCAGCTGGTCCACTGGCCGCTGGAGGTGCTGCAGGAGGCCTATGCAGAGACACCGTGGGTGTTGCAATCCCGTGGCAACCGGCGCGAATTGAGCTGCTACGGAACCCCGATGGCAACCGTGCAAAAAGCGACGGGTTCTCCCGCCGGCTTCATCTTGAGTAACATTCCCGGCGGATATCGCCTGCACGGTCAGGCTCTAGGAGGGCAGTAACGCGGTTGGCAGTTGATGCTGCCGTGGCTGAACAATATGAAGACGTACCCTGAATTTCCCTGTGCGGCGCTGCCGTATGTGCCGCATGGCGAGCCGATGTCGTTGCTGGATGACATCGTGGCCTTTGACGGCACCACGATCGAAGCCACCGTCCGGATTCGCCCCGACTCCCTGTTTGCCGGCCCCGAAGGGGTGCCAAACTGGGTGGGGATGGAATACATGGCGCAGGCCATTGGTGCTGCGGCCGGATTGCGTATGGTGGCGGCTGGCGATGAGGTGCAGCTGGGGTTTCTGGTCAGCATCCGGCGCATCGCCTTTGCCGAGGACTTTTTCCCGCCGGGAGCGGAGCTGCGGGTGCATGCGCAGGAAGTGATCATCGCGGCCAACGGTCTGGCAACCTTCGATTGCTGGATCTGCGCCGGCGATGCGGAATGGGCCCGGGCACGCATCAACGTCTATCAGCCGGATGATGCTGCGGCCTATCTGGCGCAATCGTCGTCCACCGCAGCAACGGAGGCGGCATGAGTTCCGTGGACACTCTCAGCATCCTGGTCACCGGCGGCAGCCGCGGTATCGGCCGGGCGATCAGCCTGCGGCTGGCACAGGATGGCTACACGGTCATCGTGAACAGCCGGGCGCAGAATGCCGCAGCCGAGGAAACCTGTGCGGCCATTCGTGATGCCGGAGGGAGCTGCCGCCTGTTGCCATTTGACGTGGCCGACCGTGAGGCGGCGCAGGCTGCGCTGGAGGCCGACGTTGCCGCGCACGGCGCACCCTACGGCGTGGTGCTGAATGCGGGTGTGGCTTCGGATGCGGCCTTCCCGGCCCTGACCGATGCGGACTGGGACTCGCTGGTGCAGACCAACCTGGGGGGGTTCTACAACGTCCTCAAGCCCCTGTCGATGCCGATGATTCGTCGGCGCAAGCCCGGCCGGATCGTGACGCTGAGTTCAGTGTCGGGGCTGATGGGCAACCGGGGGCAGGTCAATTACAGCGCAACCAAGGCCGGCATCATCGGTGCGAGCAAGGCGCTGGCGGTGGAGCTGGCCACGCGCAGGATCACGGTGAACTGTGTGGCACCCGGGCCGATCGAAACCGACATGCTGGACCAGGCGCCGGTCGAGGAAATTCTCAAGGCCGTGCCGATGGCGCGGCTGGGGCGGCCCGAGGAAGTCGCGGCCGCGGTAGCCTTCCTGTGTTCACCGGAAGCCTCCTACATCACGCGGCAGGTGATCTCGGTCAACGGGGGCATGTATGGCTGAGCATCGCGTTGTCGTGACCGGGATGGCCGGTTTCAGCCCCCTGGGGCTGGACTGGCAGCAAAGCCAGGAGGCACTGGAAAACAATCGCAGCGGCATTCGCTACATGCCGGACTGGGACTCGGTGCCTGACCTGGATACGCGGCTGGCCGGGCCGGTCGAGGGGTTCACGCTGCCGCCCAGCTACACCCGCAAGAAGACCCGGGCGATGGGGCGGGTGTCGCTGATGTCGGTGCGCGCCAGCGAGCTGGCGCTGGAGGCGGCCGGCCTGCTGGACGAGGAAAACCTGGGCGACGCCCGAACCGGTGTGGGCTATGGCTCCTCCAGCGGGTGTACCAAGGCCGTGCAGGAGTTCACCAACCTGCTGACGCCCGGCAGCACCTCGCGGCTGAACTCCACCAGTTACCTGCGCATGATGCCGCACACCACGGCGGTCAGCATCGCCATGCATTTCGGCTTCAAGGGTCGAATCATCCCGACCTCCAGCGCCTGCACCTCCGGCAGTCAGGGGATCGGTTACGCCTACGAGATGGTGCGCTACGGACGGGTGCGGCGGATGCTGGGCGGGGGCGCCGAAGGGCTGTGCCCCTCGCAGGCGGCGGTGTTCGATACCCTGTACGCGACCAGCACCCGCAACGACGAGCCGACCCGGACTCCGGCACCCTTTGACGCTCAGCGCGATGGTCTGGTGGTCGGTGAAGGGGCCTGCACGCTGGTGCTCGAGCGCCTCGACGATGCCCTGGCGCGGGGGGCTCCCATTCACGCCGAGGTGGTGGGTTTCGGTAGCAGTTGCGACGGTGCCCACGCCACCCGGCCGGACAAGGAGCAGATGGCGGCGGCCATGATGCTGGCGCTGGAAGATGCCGGGCTGAGCGGCCGGGATATCGGTTACGTGAATGCACACGGGACTGCCACAGAGCACGGGGATATCGCCGAAAGTCAGGCGACCGCAGCCGTGCTGGGCCGGGTGCCGGTGTCCTCCCTGAAGGGGCACACCGGGCATACCCTCGGTGCCTGCGGTGCCCTGGAATCATGGCTGTCGATCGAGATGATGAATGCGGGGCGTTTCGCGCCGACACTGAATCTTCACGACGTTGATCCACGCTGTGGCGATCTGGACTACATTCAGGGCACGATGCGGTCACTGGATGTGGACTACATCATGAACAACAATTTCGCTTTCGGCGGAGTCAACAGTTCGTTGATCTTCCGTCGTTGGCGCGGCTGATGCAGCAAGGCTGCAAACGGAGAGTAAACATGCACAAGAAGGTTCTGAGTCTGATTCTGTTCGCCTTTTCCCTGAGTCTGGCCAGCGGCGCCGTTCATGCGCGTGATGACCGCCAGAACTTCCCGGTCAAGGACTTTTTCGAGCGCAGCGATGTGCAGGAGAAACTCGGGAAATCAGTGAAGTTCTACTTCGGTGACAGCCGCCATGGCGCCGTGGCTTCGCGGCACGGCGAGTTCACCAGTAACAAGAAAACCAATGCCTTCAACAAGACCGACAAGGAAGCCTGCGAGTGGGCGCTGTTCTCGGCCATGCTGGCATTGCGTGACCGGGCCCTGAAGGAAGGCGGTAATGCCGTGATCAATATTCACAGCAACTACCGTGGTGTCACCTTCACCTCGCCGACCGAGTATCAGTGCGGTGCCGGCAAGTTTGTCGCCGGTGTCACGATGGTCGGCGAAGTTGTCACCCTCAAGTAGCGGTTTGGCCGCGGCGGGGGCTGAGCGCCAGCGGCGGAAATCCGGAAAGTAGCGGAGGCCGTTCTGGGTGTGACTGATACGAGCACGGTGACCGCGCGTGCCGGGGTGCAGGACTGGGCGAGTGTGGACTTGCCCGCGGCCTGGCCCGACGCGCTGAAGTTCAGCAGCCCGCTGACCTGGATGCGCCTTTTCCGTCGCATGCGCCGGGGTGAGCGGGTGCGGCTGCCCGATCAACTGATTGGCAGTGACCGGATCCCGGCCTATGTGCTGCTCGAGTTCCACGGTCTGCCGAACGGGAATTATTCCCACTCCATTGCCCGGGGCTACGCGCGCAGTTTTGATCACGTGATGCTCGGGACCTTGCTGCGCGCGCGGCAGCAGCTGGCCAGCAGCATCGGTCCGGTCGGCGATGCACTGGACATCGGTTGCGGTGCCGGGGGCATGACCCGCGCGCTGCGGGCGGCCGGTGTGGCGCGGGTGACGGGGCTCGATCCTTCACCCTATCTGCTGCGGGTCGCAGCCGAGTCGCTACCGGGAGTGCCCTTGCATCAGGGGGTGGCCGAGCGGCTGGATTTTGCCGACGCCAGCCAGGACGCCGTGACGGCCTGCTTTGTCTTTCATGAACTGCCACCGGCGCGGACCCTGGAGGCCTTTGCCGAAATCCATCGCGTGCTGCGTCCGGGGGGCTGCTTTGCCTTCATCGAGCCCTCCCGGCACCAGTGGCAGTGGAGCGGGGCGCGGCTGTTCGCGCGCTATGGCTGGAAGGGGCTGTATTTCCGCCTCTTGGCGCGCCGGGTCTGGGAGCCTTTTGTCGCTGCCTGGCATCGCGTGGACCTGCCCGCGGCACTGGCCGATGCGGGCTTTGAACTGGAGTCCGATACTGAGACCTGTCCGCTGCGCGTGGTGATCGCGCGGCGACCCGCCGCGGCGAGCTAGACCCAGACGCCTTCGATTTCCAGCAGCAGGTCGGAGCGGCAGACATCCCCTTCGAGCACGATCAGTGGCAGGTCGCCGGCTTCGCGGTGCAGAGCGTCGACGATCTGCTGCACCGGCTGCCCGGCGCGGACATATAGCCGCAACGCCGCCGGACGGGCTTCCGGGTTCACCGGTTTGAGCAGGGATTCCAGGTTGGTCAGGGTTTCCTGCAGCTGGCCCTGCCAGTTGCCGACATGCCGGGTTTCGTGGCCGACCACACTCGCGGTGCCGGAAACCAGAATGGCGCCGGGGGCCACGGGTGTCTGCGCCGCACGGGCGAATGACGGACTGCGGGGGCCGTACTGCCGCGGGTAATTCCAGGCGCTGACCTGGCGCGGGTTTTCGAACAGCGCCGCGGGCTTGCGTCCGGCCAGGATCATCAGGAACAGCGGGCCGGTGGCGCTGCCAATCGCGGTGGCGGCGGGGAACAGGTGGCAATCCGCCATCTCGGCCTCTTCCAGGGCGGCAAAGCGGCCCACGGAAAACTCCCGGTAACGTTCGCGGTCGCCTTCGCCGGCATTGACCTGGGCGAAGATGTTCCAGCAACGCCAGAGCTGAAAACCGTCCTGCTGCGCGAGCCAGGCCAGCATGCGCTGGTAGGCCGTGTAGGCCAGGCCCCGAATATCGGAACCGTCATCCGGCAATGCGAGGTGGGCCATCAGCACATCCTCGCCGCGGGCATAGGCGATGTCGCCATCCTGGCCGCTGCTGACCGGACCCGTGGTGGTCCATATCTCGTTCAGGGCCGCGCCACGGTGCGCCAGCGGGGTGGTCACGATGCGCGGGTCGGGATCGCTCGCTCCATCGCAGGCGAACCGAACGACCGCGAGTGTTCCGGGTTGATCCAGGTGAGATTGCGGAGACTGCGGAGAGAGGGTGACGTTCAGGTGGCTGGGCACGTTCACAGTGCTGGGCGATCTGCCGCGGTGAATTGATAGCCAGCTATTCTAACCGGCCTGAGATTACTGACGTTATCGATGTCTGCGGAGTGGAAACGGCAAAGCGAGCGGGGTGGCGCCCTGGGTGTGCGCTTGCTGCTGGGTATTGCGCGGTGGTTTGGGCGGCCGCTGGCGCGGCTGCTTCTGGGGCCCATCGTTGGCTATTTCTGGCTGTTCAGCCCGACCGCACGCAGGGCTTCGCGGGATTACCTGCAGCGGGTGTTGCCGCGTCCCGTCCGGGTTGCGGATTCCCTGCGCCATTTTCACGCCTTCGCCGCGACCCTGCTGGACCGGCTGTTTTTCTACCAGTCGGACGCGGGCAGTTTTGCCCTGCGCACCGAAGGGCTGGAAATCTTCGAGCCGCTGGTGCAGCGCAAGCAGGGGGCGTTTCTGATGGTGGCGCACGTCGGCAGCTTTGATGCGATGCGGCTGGCCACCCGTCGCCGTACCGACGGCATGCGCGTGCGGGTGTTGATGAACCTCAAGCAGGGGGCGGGCTTTACCTCCGTTCTCAAGGCACTCAACCCGGAGCTGCTGGACGACATCCTGGATGTCTCCGATGCCGGTGTGGACCTGGTGCTGAATATCCGCGAAGCGCTGGATCGGGGCGAGATGATCGCCGTGATGGCCGATCGCCTGACCGACCCCCGGGAGAAACAGCTGTCCGTGCAGTTTCTGGGCGGGCATGTGCGCCTGCCGGCGATTCCCTGGATGCTGGCAGCTGCGCAGGGTGCGCCGGTCATTGCCTGCACCTCGCTGTATACCGGGGGCGCCAGCTACTGCCTGAAGTTTCGCTCGTTGCATGACGGTGGGGAGAAGGTCCCACGCCGCGAGCGGCGGGTCTTTGCGCAGGCGCTGGCTCAGCAGTGGATGAACGGGCTGGCCGGGGATTTGCGGGCGGAACCCTACAACTGGTTCAACTTCTACCCGTACTTCGAGCCGGCGGACGACGAATCCGCCTGCCCGGTCCGAGACGACGCCAGAGCATCGTGAAGAACAGCCGGGTGTGCATGCGGCTGATGCGCAGGTTGTCCCGCAGCATGTCGAAATGGGAGACCCCATCCCAGGGGTAGTGCACCCGGGTCGGCAGGTTGACCACGGCGATGCCGCGCCAGTGCAGGCGGACAATGATGTCGGTGTCGAAGGCCATGCGGGCAGCGACGCCTTCCTCGGCGATCACCCTGTTGGTCGCCGCCAGCGGGTACAGGCGGAAACCGCACATCGAGTCGCCGATGGCGCGGGAGGCGGTATGGATGGCGACCCAGAAATGGGTGATATAGCGCCCGTAGAGCCGGCCTCGCGGCACCGTCGCGTCGTAGATCGGCACGCCCGAGACCACCGCATCCGGTGCCTGGCGCGAGGCGGCGATGAAGCGGGGGGCGTCCCCCGGGTCGTGCTGACCGTCGGCGTCGATCTGCAGGGCATGGGTGCAGCCGGCCTCCTGCATCACGCGGAAACCGTGCGCCAGCGCCAGACCCTTGCCCTGGTTGCGGGGCAGCCGTTCCAGGTGAATGCGCCCGGGATGGTTGGCAGCCAGGGTGTCCAGTACCGCCGCGCAGGCCGGATCGCTGCCATCGTCAATCAGCCAGATGGGCAGGTCGGTGGCTTGCAGGCCATCGACAACCCGCGCGATGGCGTGCGCGTGGTTGTAGACCGGGATCACGATGCCCGCGCGGTAGGAGCGGGCGGCAGCCGGCGTGGTGGCCGGGGAGGGGGTCACGCTGCGGCGTCGCCGCGCCACAGAATCTTGCCGCTGGCGTAGCGGGTGTCGCCCAGGGTGTAGGAAAACTGGGTGCTGTCCGCGGTGTTGGTGAGACGCAGTTCCACTTCGTCGCCGGGTTGCAGCACCTGATGGAACTTGACCGAGGAGAGCGCTGCGACACGGCGGGGGTGCTTGAACAGGCTTGCCGCCTCATCGATTGCCCATTGCGTCAGGACCACGCCGGGGACGATCGGGGTCTGCGGGAAATGGCCGCGCAGGTAGACCAGGTCGGCGGGGATCCGCAGCCGGATCTGCGCATGGGCCGGTGTGAGCTCGCAGGACAGCCGGGTGGCGACACGCACGGATGTCGTGCCGCTCGCGGATTGCGCGCCGGGCATCAGGCTGCGAGCAGTTTCTCGACGGCGTTCACCACGTCGCCAACACTGCGCACCTGCTTGAAGTCTTCCGGGTCGACTTTCTTGCCGGTGATTTCCTTCAGCCGCACGACCAGGTCAACGGCATCGATGCTGTCGATATCGAGGTCTTCGTAAAGCTTGGCGTCTTCAGTGACTTTGTCGGCGCTGATCTCGAAGAGTTCTTCGAAGAGGCCCTGGAGGGTGGAGAGGATCTCGTCGCGTGTATGCACGGCAGTGATGTTGCTGATTTAACTGCGACATTTTACGGGAAGGCGATGCCCGGGGTATGCCGCAGGGTGTCAGCCTGGCTCTGCCGCCAACTCGCAGGCGCCCTGCCAGAGCAGGTTTTCCAGGTGGGTGTTGAGCCGGCGGGCCGCCAGCGCACGACTGGGCGCGGCGTCGAGAAACGGGGCGGTGGGGATCGGCTCGGCGACCCGGAAGCGGACGGCGAAACGCCGCTCCGGTACCGCGTACCAGGGCAGGCCCTTGGTCAGTGTGCTCGGGTTGCAGTCGATATACACCGGGCGAATGGGGACCCCGGCATCCAGCGCGATGTTGGCGGTGCCGCGCTGGAACCGGGATTGCACCCCCGGTGTGGTGCGTGTGCCTTCGGGGAAGATCACCAGGGACTCCCCGGCACGCAGGACGTCGGCGCATTCCCGGACCAGGTCTGCCGAGGCGCTGTTCGCAATGTAGCCGGCGGACCTGATCGGGCCGCCGGTGAAGGGGTTGCGCAGCAGACCGTCCTTGACCACACAGCGCGTACGCGGGATCAGGGAAATCAGCACGACCACATCAATCAGCGTGGGGTGATTGGCGATGATGAGCTGGCCGGGTGCGCGCAGGGCGGCGCGATTTTCCACCGTCAGCGTCATCAGTCCCAGCCGGCACATCTGCCAGATGAAGTAGCGAAAGGTGAGGTGGATCACCCGCTGCATCCGGTAGCGGCGGGTGCTGCGATCCCGGGAGGTCAGCGTGACCAGCGGCCAGATGACCAGGCCGATGAACAGGCCGCCCAGCCCGAAGCTGGCAAAGCTGTAACCGGTTGCCAGGATGCGCCAGCCCCGGTTCAATCGCTGCGCCAGGCGCGGTGCTGGCGACGCTGCGGCCGCAGTCATTTCGGCCGGGGGTTGCAGCTCACACGCACCAGGCCGCTGGCTGCAGGCAGGTCAATGTCGCCGGGTTTTCCCTGGGCGATGGCATGCAGCAGCGGCAGGCTGCGGGCAGCGGCATTGTCCAGCCGACATTGCTCCCACGCCGGCTCCGGCAGGGTGGTTTCGGTGCCTACCGCTTTGCTGTCGAGGGTGAGCTGCCAATCACCTTCTTGCGCGGTGCCCAGCAGCAGGGCCACCGCGAAGGGCTGGGTCACCGGCCGGCCCTGCTGCAGGGGCTGGGGCGGGGGGATGTCATAACAGACCAGCAGCA
>JBFHON010000082.1:0-10197 GCA_041593295.1 Oceanococcaceae bacterium
GAGCTCGCGGATCTTGGCCATTCCCAGCTCGACATCGTGCGTGCCCGGCACCCCGCGAGTGGCCAGCAGCGGGTGCACGCGGGCCGCGAGAGCCTGCCGCTCGGCTCGGGTACGGTAAAAGTCGTCCAGCGAGAGGACGGCGACGTTCAGCCCGTGCCTGCGCGCCAGCCGCTCCCGCAGCCAGTGCGAGCAGGTGCTCTTGCCTGAGCCCTGCGCACCGTTGATGCCAATGACCGGCGGGATGTCCGGCCGATTGTCCAGGCGGGCGACCAGCCAGTCGGCGAGCCGGGAGTAACTGTCCTGCGTGGTGGTGCTGAGCTCAGCCATGTGATGCCGCGGTTAGCAAACACCCCGATTCTTCCAGACTCAGACGCTTTTTGCGTAACCGGCTTCAGCCGCCAGCAAAGCCGCCTTGCGTGAAAGTCCCCAGCGATACCCCCCCAGCGCGCCGCTGTTCTGAATGACGCGGTGGCAGGGAATCAGCAATGCCACGGGGTTGTGGCCGACGGCAGTGCCGACGGCGCGGGCCGCCTGCGGACGCCCTATGGACTCGGCCAGCTGGCCGTAACTGCGCAAGGCCCCCGGCGGAATGGTCAGCAAGGCGCGCCAGACCTGCACCTGAAAGTTGGTGCCGCGCACCAGCAGGCGGATCGGCGCGCCGGGCGCCCCCCGGAAGATGCGCGCGATCATCTGCGCGCAGGCGCTGCGGTTCTCGACCAGGGTCGCCCGGGGCCACTCGGCGCGCAGACCGGCCAGCGCAACCGCTGCGGAATCGCCACAGAACTGGAAATGGCACAGACCGCGCGCCGTGAATCCCAGCATGGCCGGCCCCAGGGGGGTATCCACCTGTCCGTAGCCGACCTCCACCCCGGCACCCCCGCGACGGCATTCAGCCGGTGTCATCGCATCCAGCGTGATGCACAGATCATGCAACCGCGACACGCTCGACAGCCCGCTGTCGGCGGCCACATCCAGCAGCGCGCCGTCACCGGCCAGCCGCTCCCGCAGGTGCGCGCGTGCGAGCACGCGGGAAAACTGCAGCGGGCTCAGCCCGGCCCAGGCCGCGAACTCGCGCTGAAACTGGAACGGGCTCAGGCCCACACTGCGCGCCAGCTCCTCCAGCGCAGGCGCATGCGGCGCGCTGTCCACCAGCAGATGGATGGCCCGCTCCACCCGGAGAAAAGGCGCGGCGTGATTCACGGCGGTGGCATTCATGCAGTGTCTTCGAGGAGGCGCGGTCAGCAATCTAGGCCGTCAGACCCACCCCGGCAATCCGATTCTTGCGCCCGCAGCCGAAGTCAGGTCGCTGCGTCATTCCGGTCCGCCAGGACGCAGCCGCCGCCCGAACTGCATCAGCGCGACCAGCAGCGCGCCGGCAACCAGGCCGGTCACGGCACCTACCAACGGGTCGGCCATGAACCCCACACCGCCTTGCGCCAGCGTGACCTGCACCTCATGCAGGATGTGATGCAGAGGCGGAATACCGTGAACCAGAATGCCACCACCCACCAGGAACATGGCCGCCGTTCCCACCACCGACAACACCTTCATCAGACGCGGCGCTGCGGCCAGCAGCCCGCCGCCGACCTTGCGCAGGAAGACATTCGGCTTTTCCAGCAGATACAGACCGGCATCGTCCATCTTGATGATGGCCGCGACCAGCCCGTACACCCCGACAGTGATCAGCAGCGCCACCACGGTCAGCACGGCCGCGCGCGTACCGAAGGGGGCCTCGGCCACGGTGCCCAGGGCGATCACGATGATCTCCGCCGAGAGAATGAAGTCGGTGCGCACCGCACCTCGTATCTTGCGCTTCTCGAAGGCCAGCAGGTCCTTTGCGGATTTGTTCGCAGCCTGGACCAGTTTCTTGCGCTCGACCCCGGCATCGTCGTGGCTCAGCCACTTGTGGACGATCTTCTCGAAGCCTTCGAAACACAAATACAGCCCCCCGGCCACCAGCAGCGGGGTAATCGCCGCCGGCAGCACCGCACTGATCAACAGGGCTGCCGGCACCAGGATCGCCTTGTTGAGCAGCGAGCCCTTGGCCACGGCCCAGACCACGGGCAATTCGCGCTTGGCCCGCAGCCCGGTGAGCTGATTGGCATTCAGAGCCAGGTCATCACCGAGCACGCCGGCCGTCTTCCCGGTGGCCGTTTTGGTCATCACCGCGATGTCATCCAGCAAGGTGGCAATGTCATCGAGGAGTGCGAGCAAGCTGCTTCCGGCCATGGTCTACGCTGTCAAGAGTCTGGGCTGGCATTCTGCCCCGAACGCTCGCCGGGCGTCACGGCGGGCACGCAAACCGGCGCCCGGAACCACCCGAGCGCAGCCCCCGGACGCACCGCCATCCCTTCGTCACCGACGCCCGCAAAGGACGCTGACGCTGTTATCGGAATGTCACAAAAACTCCATACAGTGCGGCCACGCATTGGAAACGACATGGAAATTGACCGCGTGACGAATACAACACTGCCTTTTGCTTCGATACTCGGGCAACGCCTGGGGCGTCGCGATGTCCTCAAGAGTGCTGCGGGCCTCGGGGCAACCAGCACGGTGCTCGGCTCGCTGGGCCTGAGCGGCTGCAACGACGGCGGCCGGCCCTACCGTCAGCTGGGGTTCGCCGCCATTCCCCCGAGCCTGGAAGACTACATATCCCTTCCCGAAGGCTACGCCGCCCAGGTGGTCTACGCCCTCGGTGACCCGCTGACGGCGGACGCTGCGGAATACAGCAACACCGGCGTTGAAGAAGATTTCAACGACCGCGCAGGAGACCATCATGACGGCATGGGCTACTACCCACTGCCGTTTGACTCGGACAACTCGACCAATGGTCTGCTGGTGATGAACCACGAAAACATCACCCCGCAATACCTGCACCCCGACGGCCCGACAACAGGCCAGCGCCCGGCCCAGGAAATCCGCAAGGAAGTCTCGGCCCACGGAGTCAGCATCGTCGAAATCACCCGCGATGGAGGGAGCGCGGCCGTGGTCCGGGACTCGCTGTTCAACCGCCGCATCACCGCGCTGACGCCGATGCGCCTGTCCGGACCGGTTGCCGGATCGGCCTATGCGGTGACCGCCTATGACCCCAACGGTCTGCGCTCACGGGGCACCCTGAACAATTGCGCCAACGGGTACACCCCCTGGGGCACCTACCTCACCTGCGAGGAAAACTGGCATGGCTACTTCAAGACCGATGCCGCCGACCCGGGCCCGGAAGTCACGCGCTACGGCATCGGCAGCAGCAGCAACTACGGCTGGGAAACCGCCGCGGGAGATGCCAGCGAAACCGACGGTGAATTTGCACGCTGGGATATCACGCCCCGGGCCGACAGTCCCAGCCTGGATTACCGCAACGAAGCCAATACCTTCGGCTGGATCGTCGAGATCGACCCTTACGACCCGACATCAACCCCGATCAAGCGCACCGCGATGGGCCGGTTCCGCCACGAAGGCTGCATCCCCGGACGCAGCCTCCCGGGGCAGCCCCTGGCGTTCTACATGGGTGACGATAACCGCGGCGACTACATTTACAAGTTCGTCACTGCCGCGAGCTACCAGCCCGGTGTCAGCAATGGTTCCATGCTCGATGAGGGGACTCTGTACGTGGCCCGTTTCGATGCCAACGGCCGCGGGGCCTGGCTGCCACTGACCCTGGATGACCCGGCCCTGGCTGAGGCCTTCGGCAGCATGGCCGAACTGCTGGTCAATACCCGGACGGCTGCCGATATCGTTGGCGCCACCCCGATGGATCGCCCCGAATGGGCGGCAGTCGACCCGCGTTCCGGCGAGGTGTACATGACGTTGACCAACAACAAGTACCGTGGCGTGCGCGATGATCAGCCCATCGACGCTGCCAACCCCCGCAGCTACGCGGCGGGGAACGCAGACGCCAGCCCGGCCGGCAACGACAACGGCCACATCATCCGCTGGCGGGAGGACGGCGACCGCGCGGACGCCACCCGGTTCACCTGGGACATCCCCCTGTTCGGTGCCCGCCCCGACGCCCCGGACGAGGTCAATGTCTCCGGCCTGACTCTGGACAATGCACTGTCGAGCCCGGATGGCCTGTGGTTCAACAACCGGCGGCCCGACAGCCCGCTGTGGATCCAGACAGACGACGGTGCGATGCGGGATCTGACCAACAACCAGATTCTGGCAGCGCTACCCGGACACGTCGGCGATGGCCGCGCGACCGCAATCGGCGAGCAGATCACTTACCTGGGCGCACCGCTGGGTACCGACCTGCGCCGGTTCCTGGTCGGTCCCAAGGGCTGTGAAATCACCGGGATTGCCATGACACCGGATTCACGTGCGCTGTTCATCAACATTCAGCATCCCGGTGAGAACGGCACCCTCGACAATCTGGAAAGCAGCTGGCCGCACCCATCCGGTGATGCCACTGCCGCACCGCCAGCCGGCCAGCGCCCGCGCTCGGCGACCGTGATGATCACCCGCCGGGACGGTGGCATCATCGGCGAATAGGTCGCCGCATTGCGTGGACAAGCCGGAACCCGGGGTTCCGGCTTTTTTGTGCCCGTCACGGGGCCTGCATCCGCGACGACTGGCTCCCCCCCCCGACAGCCTGCTAATCTCTTGAATCTGGAGAACAATCAAAGGCCGATACAGGCCGGGGAAGCCATGTCAATCAAGCACAACACCATCATTGCGGTCGGGTTCAGCCTGGCCGGCGCCTGCACACCACTGTTTGCCGCCGATCCTGCGGAAGCCACGCTGAGCTTTGACCAGCTCGAGGTCCAGTACACCGCCGGGCCTTTCGTGAATGCAAACGTCCTGCACCAGTCCAACAACGGGGCCGAACCGACCTGCATGTCGCCGGTACTCGAATGCGATGAATTCACGGTCACCCTGGATTTCCCCGAGAATCTGGGCGAACTCTATCCCACGGCGCTGATCCGCTTCGTGTGGACCTGGGACGACCCGGTCGGCGGCGTCATCGACTTCGATTTCTTCATTGCCGATACCGATGGCAACATCATCAACAACGGGGGTGTGTCGGGGGCCAACCCGGAGTCCACCGCGATCGTGATGCCCAGCGGGAAGACGACCTACAAGGTACTGGGCGTACCGTTCCTGGCCACCGGACAAAGCTTCACGGGGACTGTCACCGCGGACCTCGGCCTGCCCGCAGAAGTGGATGAGGGCAAGGAAACCAGCGAGAGCCGCGCACTGCGCACCACGCTGGCCGGCGGCGGCTCGGCACCGGGCTCCGTGCTGCTCGCCCTTCTTGGTCTGGGCCTGCTGCGCAGGAAACGCGCAACGCACTCCTGACAGTAAAGACGCCAGCAGGTGCCACCCCTGTGCCAGGGATGGCGCCTGCCGGCTCGCCCGGCCCGCTGCGACGCCGCGGGATGCTCAGCGAATCGGCGCCGGGCAGTCGTAGGCGTTTTCCGCAAGCACCTTGCGGTAGCGATCCGGGAAATTGGTGAAGATTCCGTCCACGCACTGCGCGGCAAAGCGTGCAAGGTCATCCTCACTGTTCACCGTGTAGGGGTGAATCGCCAGCCCCAACAGGTGAGCCTCCTGCACCATGAGAGGGTTGAGCTCCATTTCTGCGGTACTCGGCCCAACGCCGAAGGCGTAGCTGTCGACCACCGGTGCGGTCAGCGTTGAGCCCGCCGCATACAACTGGACCAGCGGCACCTGCGGGACCAGCGCAAACATGTTCAGCAGCGACACGGGAACAAACGACTGTACCAGCACCTGGCGGCGCTCCAGCATGCCGTCGTACAGGTTGTACTGCTTGATCAGATCCAGCAGTTTCTGCTCCACACTGCCGTCCGTCGTGGTGTTCGGCTTGATCTCGATGTAGTAGTTCGCGGACTGGCCGTAGCGCTGGAACACCTCCTCCAGCGTGGGAATCTGCAAACCCACATAGGCATCCTGCGCCCGATCCGGGTAGCGCTCATTGAACCAGGCCCCCATGTCGCAGGTTTTCAGCTGGGCCAGCGTTTTTTCACTGACATTGCCGGTGCAGTTTTCCGCCGGGCCACGCGCAGTGCGGTCCAGGGTGTCATCGTGAATGACCACCAGCACACCGTCTGCGGTTGGCAGCACATCCTGCTCGATGTACTCGGCGCCCATGGCGATGGCGAGGTCATAGGCGGGGATGGTGTGCTCCGGCGCGTGCCCCGATGCGCCGCGATGCGCAACGATCACCTGGTCGGTGAGCAGTGGCGGCAAGGCCGGGTCGGGCGTGGGTGCCGTCGTACCGGAGTCATCCCCCGTTACGTCTGCGCCGCGCCAGTGCGATTCACCGCCGTCCATACAAGCTGTGACCGCGAACACGGCCACCATTCCAGCCAACAGGGGATACATAGACAGGCTCCAGCCACTTACAAGATTGTTCAAGCCGCGCATTATGCAGGCAGCCATATGACGGTTTGATGAGATCATGACCGACACTGCCACCCTGCGGGAACAAATCCGGCAATGCACTGCTTGCACGGAACTGCCACTGGGCCCACGACCCGTGCTGCAGGTACATTCCCGCGCCCGGATCCTGATCGCCGGGCAGGCACCGGGACGGAAGGTCCACGCAACCGGTATACCCTTCGACGATGCCAGTGGTCAGCGATTGCGCGAATGGATGGGCATCCGCCCGGCCGATTTCTACGACGCCACCCGCATCGCCATCCTGCCGATGGCGTTCTGTTACCCCGGAACGGGCCGCTCGGGCGACCTGCCACCCCCACCCCGTTGCGCACAGCTCTGGCGCGCGCAGCTGCTGGATACGCTGACCGAGGTTCAGCTCACCATCGTTCTTGGACGCCACGCGCTGGGTTATCACTTCGATCACAGTCCCCCGAACCTGACCGACACGGTACGTGACTGGCAATCGACCTGGCCGCTGAAAATCGCCCTCCCCCATCCCAGCCCGCGAAACAACCGCTGGCTGGCTCGCCACCCCTGGTTCGCCGAACAGGTCCTGCCGGCCCTGAAGGAGCGTGTTGCCAGCGTACTCGCAGGTTGATGCCTGATCGACCCCGCGAATTCCCCATGGGACTCGCGGACACGACAGGCACCCGGGTGCTAAATTCCGGGTGCACCGCTTTCTCACTTCACCAAGGAGACCTCAGTCACATGTCCAACGAGGGATATCACGAACCCATCAACGAACTCAGCGACGAGACCCGCGACATGCACCGCGCCATCACATCGCTGATGGAAGAACTCGAAGCCGTGGATTGGTACAACCAGCGGGTGGACGCCTGCAAGGACCCGGAACTCAAGGCCATCCTGGCGCACAATCGGGATGAGGAAAAAGAACATGCGGCCATGACGCTGGAGTGGATCCGGCGCAAGGACCCCACCTTTGACCATGAACTCAAGGATTTCCTGTTCACGGACAAGCCCATCGCGCATAAATAACCCCAGCCGATCCCGGTCGGCTGCATAAAAAAAGCCCACACATGTCGCCATGCGTGGGCTTTTTCCGTTTTGTCGTTCCAGGGTAACTTGCGAGGCAACCGTTGGAATTCACTTTGCGCCGGGCTTCATGCCTGGCTGCTATTTTTTTGAAAGCTCTCCAGCTTAGCGTGACATTTTTCGCAACACCTCAGGCCTTCTATATTACCCGCCGTCAGGAAAATAGAAAGCGTAAATATTTCGTAAAGCCCCCTCAGCCCGAGGACAGAACACGCCGCCATAAAAAAAGCCCGCACAGGGCGGGCTTTTTTGCAGCAGCTGAGAATCAGCGCTTGCTGTACTGCGTTGCACGACGAGCTTTGTGCAGACCGACTTTCTTACGCTCAACCTTACGGGCATCGCGTGTCAGGAAGCCAGCAGCGCGCATCATCGGCTTGAAGCTTTCGTCGAAGTCGACCAGCGCACGGGCCAGGCCGTGGCGAATCGCACCCGCCTGACCGGATGCACCACCACCCTTGCAGGTGACCTTGATGTCGAACTTTTCTTCGGCTTCCAGCTCAACCAGCGGTTGACGCACGATCATGCGCGACGTGGGGCGACCAAAGAAATCATCCAGCGGCTTGCCATTGACGGTGATTTCACCGCTGCCCGGCTTGATGAAAACGCGTGCGGCTGCCGTCTTGCGGCGACCCGTTCCGTAGTTTTGAGTCGTGGACATATCAGTTCAGTGTCAGTGTTTGCGGTTGCTGGGCTTCATGCGGATGCTCGGCACCGCTATAAATCTTGAGCTTCTTGAACATTGCCCGGCCCAGCTTGTTCTTGGGCAGCATGCCTTTGACGGCAGCTTCCAGAACCCGCTCAGGGTATTCGGCCAGTTGCTTGTCCAGACGCGTCTCATGCAGATTGCCCGGACGGCCGGAGTGACGGTAGTACATCTTCTGGTTCGGCTTGTTGCCGGTGACCTTCAGCTTTTCTACATTCACCACGACGATGTAATCGCCGGTATCAACGTGAGGGGTATAAATCGGTTTGTGTTTGCCACGCAGACGGTGCGCGATGTGAGCTGCCATGCGACCCAGAACTAGGTCGGTCGCGTCAATAAGCAGCCAATCGCGGCGAACGTCGTCAGCCTTGGCGGAAACGGTGGTCGTCATCGGATCCTCGCGGTGCAGCCCTTGAAGGAACTGCCATGCGTCAAAAGGTATTAGTGAACTGCGAATTGTAGATTCGTTTTCCCCGGATGACAAGCCATCCGTTCAACTCCCGGCTATTTGCCGAATTCCCAGAGCACCGAAATGCTGGTTGTGGTGTCTGTGGAAACCTCATCTGACCCGGTGTGGCTGTTGTTGCGCAGGTCGAAACCCAGTTGCGCCCACACCGAGCCGACAACCGCCAGCTTGAGGCGCGTCTGGGCATCTGTGACGGTGTTTTGCTCGCCATACTGCACCGAGATCAGCTCGCTGAACTGGGCCCGGTCGCCCCACTTCTTGGCGAATCGCAGGCCAAATTGCCCGATCCCTTCGTTCACCGTTTCCCGGGTTTCCTGCGCTTCTTCCTGCCGCGCACCACCACCCAGCTCGACATCCAGCGACAGCGTTTCGCGCGCAATCAGGCGCCGGCCATAGCCCAGCGTCTGGCTGGTACTGGTACGCACGGAACCGAACAGGTCCTTGACGTAATCCGCATTCCCGTAGAAATAGTTCTTTTCGTCCAGCTTGCGCTCGATGCGCAGGTTTGCGCGATAGTTCTCTGCCGTGGTCTGGGTTTCTTCGGTTTCGGTGCCATCCGCAAGTTCCGTGACGACACGGCTACGGGCCTGGACCAGCTTGCCGGCACTGGAAAGCACCCACAGGGATTCGGCGGCGCCATAACGCACCCCGTACTCCGCATTCTGACTGCGGCTCTGGGTGTTACCCGCGGAAGAAACAAAGCCGACGGAAGCATTGCCGGACCACGGAGAATCCGCAGCCTGCGCCGTTGCAGCAAACAGGGGCATGCAGGCCGCCACAGCGGCTGCCCGGTATCGAAGGTTGGTAATCATCCGCGTATTTTGACCGATTCACCCCCGCTCTCGCAGCGATCACGCAGAGCAGACGGCACAGCGATATGCTTGCGCCCATGCCGCCCCCCTTCCCTTTTGAACTCAGCGACCAGTGCGTCAAATGCGGCCTGTGCCTGCCGCATTGCCCGACCTACCAGCTCAGCGCCAGCGAAAGCGAAGGCCCGCGCGGCCGCATCGCAATCATGGAATCGGTGGCCGCGGCCCGCATCCCGCTGACACCCGGCGCGGATCAACATCTGGGCAACTGCCTGGGCTGCGCCCGCTGCGAAACGGTCTGCCCGGCGAAGGTTTCTTATCTGGAAATCCGCGACCACCACCATGCCGCTCACCCGCGCCGACTGCGGCAACTGCTGGTGTGGTTGCTGGCGCGCGGGGACAGTGCCGGCTGGCAACGCACCCTGCAGGGACTGAACCGACTGGGCTCCTGGATCCCGGCAGTGCTGCTTTCACGCCGCCTGCAGGCCGCACGCGCACTCCTTGCCACCCGAACATCGGCCAGCGACGTACCGGCCAGCGGCCAGCAGACGGACACCGCAGCGGCTCCGGGTCGCCCGGAGCTGTTCCGCGGCTGCATTTCCAGCGCCCTGGATGCACGCGCCTATGCCGCGGCGCGCCACCTGTTGGCCCAACTGCCACAACCCGTGCTGCCCAGTGCGCAGGGTCAGTGCTGTGGCGCGCTGGCCCAGCACGCCGGCAGCCTGCCCCTGGCCCGGCAGCAACGCGCCACCATCGCCAGGGCCACGCAC
>JBFHON010000083.1:0-10140 GCA_041593295.1 Oceanococcaceae bacterium
CGCGAATCCATCACCCAGGCCGTCGAAGACTCGTACACCCACAAGAAGCAGTCGGGTGGTTCCGGTCAGTTCGCGAAGATCGACTACATTATCGAGCCCGGCGAAGTCGGCACCGGTTATGTCTTCGAATCCAAGGTCGTGGGCGGCAACGTTCCCCGCGAATTCTGGCCAGCCGTGGACAAGGGCTTCAAGATGATGGGCGCCGAAGGCGTTCTCGCCGGTTACCCCATGCAGGACTACAAGGTCACGCTGGTCGACGGTGGCTTCCACGCGGTGGACTCCTCCGCAATCGCCTTCGAAATCGCAGCCAAGGCGGCTTACCGCCAGTCCCTGCCGAAAGCCGGCCCGCAGCTGCTCGAGCCGATCATGAAGGTCGACGTGTTCAGCCCAGAAGATCACGTGGGTGACTGCATCGGTGACTTGAACCGTCGTCGCGGCATGATCAAGTCTCAGGAACCCGGCCCGACCGGCGTTCGCATCAAAGCTGACGTCCCGCTTTCCGAAATGTTTGGTTACATCGGCGACCTGCGGACAATGACCTCAGGCCGTGGCCAGTTCTCCATGGAGTTCAGCCACTACCTGCCTTGTCCGAAGAACGTCGCTGACGTTGTCATCAAGGAAGCTGCTGAGCGCAAAGCCGCCAAGTAAGCGTTACCAGCAAAAAAAGCCCGGCCTCTGGTCGGGTTTTTTTTTGCCCCCCGCAGCGTGCGGCCGCCTGCTTTTCGCGCACCCCGTTATCATGCGCGCACCCGGAAACATGAGTAACCCGTGAACCTCAAAGACATCAACACGATCGAGAAAGCGACCCCGTTCGGCCGCGGCGAAGTGACCCGACTCGGACTCGCCCTGCTCTTCATGGTAGTGATCTGCCTGATCGCCCAGGAAATGATCGGCGAGATCAATGGCGGCTTCATGCTAACCGCCGCAGCCGTCATTGGCGGTTACATGGCGATGAATATCGGCGCCAACGATGTCGCCAACAACGTCGGACCTGCAGTGGGTTCGCGCGCGCTGACGATGGGTGGTGCCATCGCCCTGGCCGCAATCTTCGAAGCTTCCGGTGCACTGATCGCCGGCGGTGACGTGGTCAGCACCATCAAGAAGGGCATCATCAACCCGGAACTGATCGCCGATATCGACACCTTCATCTGGCTGATGACGGCCGCGCTGCTCGCCGGCGCCGTTTGGTTGAATGTCGCGACCATGCTGGGCGCCCCGGTATCCACCACGCACTCAATCGTGGGTGGTGTCCTCGGTGCGGGTGTCGCCGCTGGCGGGCTCGGCATCGCCAACTGGCCGACCATGGGCTCCATCGCGGCAAGCTGGGTGATCTCGCCGGTCATGGGCGGCGTGATCGCGGCGGCCTTCCTCTACCTGATCAAGCGCACGGTGTCCTACGAGACCGACGTGATGGCCGCAGCCCGGCGCGTGGTGCCCTTACTGGTCGCGCTGATGGCCTGGTCCTTCACCACCTACCTGATTCTGAAGGGCCTGAAGCACATCTGGAAGTTGGATTTCCTGACCGCCGTGGGCCTGGGTTTCGCCGGTGCGGTGGTCATCTACGTACTCGTCCTGAAGCGGGTCAGCAAGGCCATCAAGCACCTTCCGAACACCCGCAGCAGTGTGAATGAGCTGTTCACACTGCCGCTGGTCTGTGCGGCTGCACTGCTGAGCTTTGCCCACGGCGCCAACGATGTTGCCAATGCCGTCGGCCCGCTGGCCGCCATCAATGAAGCCATCGTGCACGGCGGGGTCGCGACCAAGGCCGGCATTCCGATCTGGGTGATGCTGATCGGCGCACTGGGTATCGCCATCGGTCTGGCACTGTACGGCCCGAAACTCATTCGCACCGTCGGCTCGGAAATTACCGAACTCGACCAGACACGCGCCTTCTGCATCGCCATGGCCGCATCCATCACCGTGATCATCGCGTCACAGCTCGGCCTGCCCGTTTCATCCACGCACATTGCCGTGGGCGGCGTCTTCGGGGTGGGTTTCCTGCGCGAATACCTCAAGGCCAGTTATTCGCGCATGGTCGAAGAAATCAAGGCGCATCACACCGGAGCCGACGAAGCCGTTGTCGAAGCCTTTCTGGTGGCGTTCCGGCGCGCCAATATTTCCACCAAGGCGCGCATGCTCAAGCAGCTCAAGGAGCGATCCACGGCAGCCCAGCTGAGCAAATCGGAGCGCCGCAAACTGAAAAAGGTCTACAAGACCGAGCTGGTCAAGCGCTCGCACCTGATGCGCATCATTGCGGCCTGGTTCATCACGGTGCCAGCGTCGGCACTCCTGGCGGCCATCCTGTTCTTCACCATCCGCGGCATGATGCTGCCCTGAGCACCGTTCACGGCTGGCCGGCGAGGTGGTCGCTGCGCCTCCCGGCCCTCAGCCGCCTACCGCCAGTGCGCGTTCGTTGTTTTCCTGCGCCTCCAGGGCTTCCTGCGTACGCTGCCGGAGTTCTTGCCGGGCCTCGGCAATGGCCCGCATGCGGGTGATTTCACCGAGCGTGTAGGACTCCCATTTACGCGCCGTTTCGAAGGTTTCCGGCGACTCCTTGGCCCGACGGAAGGCTTGCAAGGCCGGCTCGTACTCCCGGATATTGAAATGGGCCATGCCCTGCAGCATCAGGTTGCCTGCAGGGTTCTTGAGCCCGCCCAGACGATCGGCCTCGGCCGCTGATGCGGCCGCCAGGGCGTACTTGCCGGCATTGAAGTGCACCCCGGCCAGGCGGGCATGGAAAATACCCGCGCCGGAAAGCTCGGCTGCACGCGTCAGTGTCGGCACCGCCTTGTCGTATTCATTGGCCTGGGCCCAGGCGTTGGCCAGGGCTTCCACATTCTTCTGGCTTTCGGCCACGCGACCCGTGCGGATGCCCTCTTCGATAATCCGCCCGGCCTTGTACGGCACCTGCGAACCCTGCCACATGTAGGCGAGATTCAGCACCTCGCTCTCGGAGGCCAGGCCACCGTTTTCATAAACCGCATCAAATACCGCCAGCCGCTCGTCGTCACGACCCAGTTCGCTGTACATGCCGGCAAGCTGCTTCAGGTAGGTTTGCTTGGGGTAACTGGCGACCAGTTGCTCATAAACCGTTGCGGTTGCTGCGTAGTCGCTTTCCGAATAATGCAGGACCGCCTTGAGCCGGAGCCAGGATTCCTGAATCGTCTTCCCCTGCTCGCTCTCCAGCGCGATGGCCTTGTCCACGTGTACCAGCGCAAGCGCCGTCTGCTTTTGCTGGAAGTAGGCCTGCGCCAGCATGATGTGCGCAGTGGGAGTGGGCTTGGCACTCGCTGCCAGCCACTCCTCCATGAAGCGGATACACCGGTCGTAATCTTCCAGCTGAAAGTAGAGCTGCGCGATGGTGTATTTGGCGGTCAGAAGCAACCCCGCCGGGGCGTCCTCTTCATCAAGCACCCGGTAGTAGTGATCGATCGCGTCCCGGTATCGGTCCTGGCTGGCGTAGATAAAGGCGTAAAAGTTGAACAACTGCGAGCGCCCGTAGCTGTTGAGTTCGCCGCGTTGCTTCAACCGGTCGAGCACATAGATCGCATCATCGTGTCGCCCTTCGGTCGCGTAGCGCTGGGCTTTGCTCAACTGGTCAAAGGTACGCCCATCAAGCGCGCCGGTCTGCGCACCGATACTGCTGCAATAACCGAGCATGGCCACCAGCGCGAACGCAGGAGCCTTGCTTCGCAGACAGATGCTGATATTCATCGAATAGACTCGCGTTTACTTGTTGAGGCGGAACTTGATCCGGGTGCGCACACCGGCAACTTCAATGGCCTGACCACCCACGACGCGCGGCTTGTACTTGTAGCGCATCGCCGAGTCCACGGCGGCCTGATTGAACACCGGATCGGTGCTGAACAGCACACGGGCATTGGCAACCGAGCCTTGCCGGGTCACGGTGTACTCCACCACGACCTCGCCTTCCAGCCTGCGCTTGAGCGCCTGCCGCGGATACTGTGGAGCCACCTTGACGATCGGCAGATACTCACCGTCAGACGCCGAGACACCCGCTCCGATACTCAGATCCAGTGCCGAGGCGAGCGGACCCGATGCAATCAGCCCCACTTCGGCGCCCCCGTCAATGTTGTCGAAGGCCTGCTGCGGCACTTCCGGTGGCGGCGTCTCGTCGAGCACCGGCTTTTGCGGCCTTTCCACCGCCCGCAGGGTCTCGATCTCGGTCGCCGGCATCGCGATATCCGGCAATCGCAACGCGGGCTCCTTGTCCAGGTTCCGGTCGGCGAAGGTAATCAGGGTAACCATGACCATCTGCAGACTGAAGGTAATCAGTGCGGCAGGTATGGCGGCGAGCATGATGCGCACGTGGAATCTCCCGCCGGCTAGCGTTGCGTGGCCAGGGATACACGTTCAGGCGGTACGACCTGACGGGCCTGATCCAGCACTTCGGTGAAGGTCTTGACGGATGCCAGTTCGTCGGCCTGAATCACCACCGCACCCTCCGGATTCTCCGCATGCAGCCGCTCAATGTTGGCGCGCACGGAGCGGATATCGATACGGCGACCATCCATCCAGATCGAATTGTCGGCATTGATGCCGACCAGCACCGAGGCCGTTTTCGACTCTCCGGTTTCGGCGGCTGGCCGGTTCACCTCGACACCGGATTCCTTGATGAAGCTGGCCGTGACGATGAAGAAGATCAGCATGATGAAGACCACGTCGAGCATCGGCGTGAGGTCAACGGTGCCCTCTTCCTCGATTTCCTCGCGGGGAATGAAATTACGCATGTTTAGGACTCCCGAGCCACAGGCTCAAGGTGGTGCTGGGGCAGCGCACTGTCGATACGCGCCTTGCGTCGCGCCGCCAGTCGTTCGATGAAGGTGTTGCCAAAGACGCCGGAAAGCGCGGCGACCATACCGGCCATCGTCGGGATCGTCGCTCGCGACACCCCACCGGCCATCGACTTGGCATCGCCGCCTCCGGTCACAGACAGCACGGTGAAGACCTCGATCATTCCGGTAACCGTTCCGAGCAGACCGAACAGCGGGCACAGTGCGATCAGGACCTTGATCAGACCAAGGTTCTGATTGACCAGCACCTTCATGCTGGACACATGCATGCGGCGCACCGAATCCCCAAACCAGGAATAGCGGTCACTGCGGCTTTCGAAGGCGTCAACAGCCCGGGCCAGGTCCCTGGGAAATACCCGGCGCAGGTACAGCGAACGCTCGAGGATGATCAGCCACATGATGAAGGTCATCACCGCAATCAGTTGCAGGATGGGGCCGCCGGCAGCAAAGAAGTCGGAGACCGCTTCCTCGGCATCAAGCAGTAGGAGAAGCATTCTGGCTACCGGGCCTAGCGACCGACACGTTCAGCCACGATGCCCGCAGTCTGCTCTTCGATCACCTGCATGATCGAGCGCGCACGCCCCTGCAGCAAGGTGTGGCAAAGCAGCATCGGTATCGCGACAATCAGCCCGAGCACCGTCGTGACCAGTGCGCTGGAGATCCCTCCCGCCATCGCCTTGGGGTCACCAGCGCCATAGATGGTAATCGCCTGGAACACCACGATCATGCCGGTTACCGTTCCCAGCAACCCCATCAACGGAGCGACCATGGCGATGATCTTGATCAATGGGATGCCCATCTGAATACCGGGCCGCTCCTTGATGATGGCCTCGCCAAGCTTCACTTCCAGCGTTTCGATGTCGTCGTTGGCGTGCTTCTCACCCACCGCAATCACGCGGCCCAGCGGGTTGTCGTCGCGAGCCGGTGCCTTGCGCTGCGCACGGACCTTGTTGGCCATTGCGGCCAGCGCCAGGAAGCGCCAGGCGGCAATCAACAGACCCAGAATTCCGACCACCGTAATGACATAACCGACCAGCTTGCCCTGGTGCCAGCGTTCGGCAATCGTCGGGTTGTTGATCAGGGCACGCAGGTAGCCGCCACCGGAGGAGCCGGTCGGATCCACGCCCAGGGGTGCAAATCCCGTGCTCGCGTCTTGCAGTGCTGCCGCACCCGCCGTGTACTGAGCAGGCTGGCGCGGGAGTACCGATGTGGTGTGGGTGTCACCGTCATAACTCAGGTATTGCCCCTCGGAGACCAGGTTGAATACGCCCACGCGAACCACCTCGCGGCTCTCCTGCGTACCCACGGTCGTGCGGTATTTGACGACCCGACCGGTTTCGGTCATTTCCCGGTGCAACTCGAACCAGAGTGACTCGATCTCTTCGACCGTCGGCAGTTCCGTGTCGTCATTCATCTTCTTGATGAGCGCACCCAGCAATTCATCACGCCCGCCAATCTGGCTGGAGGTGATCGACGCGTTGATGCGCGCGCGCAGATCACCGGCCCCACCCGTGAGATGGCCGAAAAGTTCCTTGAGGGAACCCAGCCGCTCGTCACGCTGCGTGCGCTTGTTTTCGACACGCAACTCGTTTTCGTTGAACACCGCTTCGAGTTCGGCACTGCGAGCCTCGAGTTCCGCAATCTTTGCCCGGGCAGCGGCGATGAGCGCATCCTGCTCTGCCGAACGCTGCATGAAGGCCTGCTCGCGTTGCTTGTACTCGGCCTCATCGCGCAGACGCCCCTTGCGAACATCCTGCAGCAGGCTGTCGATGGAAATGCTGTCTTCAGCGCGGGCAACCGAGAACAGCGCCATGCTCACGAACAGAACGGCGGTAATGAGCGCACTACCCAGAACGGAAAGGAAATTCATGGCGCCACCTCCGGTGCGGCGATCGGAAGGGTGACAAGGTCAATCGAGGCCTGTTTCCTGGCCATCAGAATCCCCTTCTTGATGTCGTTGCGATAGGTACCGGTATCCAGCGGTATCCAGCGCTTGCTGCGGTTGTCCCAGGCTGCCGTGATCGCGGTATCCCGGGACTGGGCGACCAGTGCGATGCGCCCGAACCGGAGAATGTCGACCTCGACGCGCTGGCCATTGATCTCCACGATGTCCGGGTAGGTATCGATCTTGCGGCCGTATTCCGTTTCCACCTGGTAGGCCTCGATGATCTGGCGGAATTTTTCGGCCACGTCCAGGTCGGCCCGGTTGATTGCATCGTTGATGAAGGCCAGCCGCTCGCGTCGCTCGCTGGCGTGAAACGGAAGGTCCAGACTGACGAAGGTCGCCAGGCTGTCAGCCATCCGCGTCATCAGCGGGAGCATCTGACGCTCGATCTGGGCGACCTGCGAGATAGACCGGTTAAAGCGCTCGATCAGTGCTTCCTGGCCCTGAATCTGCTGACCCAGCTGCTCGTTGTATTGTTCGAGGCCTTCCATCTGCTTGAGCAGAGCCCGGTAGGTCACCAGCTTTGCCTGCTGCTCATCAACGATGCTGTTGATGCGCTGCTGCGATGCGCGACCGGCTTCCAGCTTCTGCTGGCCTTCCTGAACAACCTTGTCCATGGCTTGCGCGTGAGCAGTGCCGCCCAGGCACCCTCCGGCAACAAGAAGCGCCATTGCGCCGGACCGGGAAAGCAGAGATGTCATCGTATAAACCTTGCTATTTCTGGGGATAGAAAAAAGGCGCTGACCCTGTGATCACCGCCTCGAACTATTGTGTTTCGGATATGTGACAGCCCCATGACAGCCGCGCACTTTGGCGGCCCTGCATGCCCCCTGGCGACGCCATCCGGGTGTGATTCCCCGGGTTTCTGTGGCAAGAAGCGCACAGCCAAAAAAAAAACGGCGGCCTCATCGAGACCGCCGTCCGCCTGTCAAGCAGACTGGTATGACCTACCGCACCGATGCCGGCACCGTGCCCGGCAGGGCCAGTGCGTTCCACCAGGCATCCGCACGCGCCGTACCCGGGGCAACCGCACCGATGTAGTCAGTTGTTTCAAACACAAAGCCGGAACCGTTGTCCGTAGCCGCGATGGCGGTCGCAGCTCCGAGTTGGCCAACGGCCTCGTTGATGGCGAAGGACTCGCTCAGCGTGAAGGTCTGTGCACCTGAACCGGCTTGCGTGTCAGCGACACGGGAACCGCGGTAAAAGCCGCCATCGCAATCACCAATCACGTTGGTCAGGTTCACGACGGAGAAGTTATCCGCCACGTCGTCACCATCGGTATCCGAATCGTCGATGCGTACGCAATTGCCGGCCCAGCCGATGACAGCCGTGTTGTAGATATCAACATTGACCGAACCCCGCAGACGCATGCCCGGCTCCAGCGGGTTCGGATCAGCAGTCTGCGGACCGCCAACGATGGTCACGTTGGCAATCGTTGCCCGTGTCTGAGGCGTGTACTCATCATCCGAACTGTTGGCTTCGATACCACGGGGGTCGTTACCCAGCGGGTCAGCCAGGGTCTGGTTCTTGACGATCAGCGCGTACTGGATGTTGCCCATGTAGCCTTCATCGAAGTCGATGTCGTCGTCGTTGGTGTTGGTCAGCAGCAGGTATTTCGCGTTGACCGTGCCTCCAAACCATTCCACGGCGTCGTCCTGGTTGCCATGCACCTGGATGTACTCCACGGTCGTCCCATGACCAACACCCTGCAAGGTCAGGCCGTTGACTTCGTTGTTGGCCGCGACACCGATGCCACCTTCGGCCAGGCGCACCCAGGTCAGAACTCCGCTGTTGTCAGCCGGGTCATCACCACCGAAGCGTGCGATGGACGGACCACCTTCACCTTCGACGTTGCAGAAGGTTGCCGATCCGCCGGTGCAGATGCCGTTGTTGCCCTGGCCATACTGCGGTGCAAAGCCCTGGATAACCAGACCGCCCCATTCGGTGGTTCCGTCAAACCCGTCATCGACGCTGCTGAAAGTGATGGGAGCGGATGCGGTACCGGCAGCCATGAGTTTGGAGCCACGGGTTACCAGCAGGATTCCATCCTGTTCAGCCAGCACGGAGGTACCGGCAGGAACAGTCAGCGTGACACCGGCGGCTTTCACGTCGGCCGCTTCGGCATCGGAAGTGATGACGACGTTGCCATTGCCCACCTTGACCAGACCACCAAGCACCCACTGAAAGCCGGATTCCAGGATGAAATCCTTGTTGATCGTCCCGTCCAGTACTGCGGTCGTGCCGTTGCAGGTGACGAAAGACTCGTCACAGACACCGGCCGTCGGTGCGCTGGTTGGTGTGGGAGTTGGAGTTGGCGTCGTGCCACCGTTGTCGTTGTCATCGCCGCCGCCACAGGCCGCGAGACCGAGTGTTGCTGCACCGAGCAACGTGAGTGTGTACTTGCTCTTCAACATTGTTGTTTCCTGTACTGATTAAATGAACCGTTAAAACGCATAGGAGTACCCCAACGAAAGTGAAGTCCCCCGTTTGTAGCTTTCGATGATCTGGTTTTCCTGCCGGTATTCCGTGGGCTCATCCAGCAGGTTTTTGATCTTGAGGCTCACTTTCGAGCCGCCCACGAATTTCTTTTCGGCGTTCAGGCTGAAATCCAGCCGACCGACTTCGTAAATCGTTGGCTGGGGCCGGCGCGTGACGACGTAAATGCGGTCATCAAAGTAGTTCGCCACCAGGGTGAGCTTGATGTCCCACTCGTAGTTGTCGACGGCGAACTGCAGGTTGCCCAGAAAGGGGGCCTGCCCCTGCAACTCCCGGTTCGGGTTCAGCTCCAGACGCTGGCCGTCGGCGTCCAGTTCCACTTCGGACTGGATGAACGCGAGGTTTCCGCTCAACGTCACCACGTTGTCGATGCCGTCCCAGAGCAGCTTGCTTCCATCCACCTCGATGCCCTGAAGCGTCGCCGACTCGGCGTTGCGAAAGGTCAGCGCGCGGGAAGCCGAGCCGGACCCGTCCACGACGGCCCGCTCCAGCGGCTGGTCCAGCATCTTGTAGAAAAGCGCCACCGAGATGCTGTCTTTCAGCCCGAAGTAATACTCCCCGCGCAGGTCGATGTTGTCGATGACCGTATCTTCACAAGCCGGGCAACCGATGTACTGACGCCCCTCCTGGTCATAAAACCGGGAATTGGCCAGCTCGGTGATGTTGGGCCGCGAGACAGTGCGGCTGTAACCACCCCGAATCTGGATATCCTCCCCGATGCGGTAGGTCGCGAGCAGCCCCGGCAGAATGTCATCGGAGCTGCGGCTCGTACCCGCCGTCGGCTCGTTCGGGTATTCCAGTTCGATGTCGTACTGGTCAAGCCGCACACCCGCCGTGAGGGACAGGTTGGCACCGATATCGGTTTCACTGGAGATATAGGCTGCC
>JBFHON010000084.1:0-9873 GCA_041593295.1 Oceanococcaceae bacterium
GCCGTGCCCGTACCGTCTTCAGCGGACCCGATTTTAGCCGTTTTGACCGCCCAGTGAATGACTTACACCGGCGCAGTCACCACGCTGCGCTCCACACAACACCAGCAACGGGCGCCGCCGCCGGGCTGCGGGCCGTACCGTCATGCGTAACCGTCATGCGTAATTGACAGGCGCCGGCCCACTGCGCAGGCTCGCCACATGCACACCTTCCGGCACCTGTCATGGCCACGCTTCAGGCCCGCCCTCCGCGGCCGACCGTATTGCCCGGACGCGGTTTCCGGCAGGAGGCTGCTGCATGTGTGACACCCAGGCCCTGATCGCTGGCAATGGGGTGTGGTTTGCCAAAAACAGTGACCGTGAGCCGCATGAACCCCAGGCCGTCGTGCGCATCCCCCGGGTGCGGGGCGATCGGGCCGCCACCGTGCGCACCACCTATATCGATGTTGCGCAGGTCGCCGACCGGCATGCCGTCATTCTGAGCAAGCCCTGCTGGCTCTGGGGCGCCGAAATGGGCGTCAACGAACATGGGCTGGCGATTGGCAACGAAGCCATCTTTTCCCGCCAGCGCTCACTCGCGCCGGCCCTGCTGGGCATGGACCTGTTGCGGCTGGCCCTGGAACGGGCAACCACCGCAACCGAAGCCATCGATGTCATCGCCGAACTGCTGGAGCGCCATGGTCAGGGTGGGCCCGCCGGTTTTGCCGACAAGGGCTTTCACTACGACAGCAGTTTCATCCTGGCCGACCCGCAGGAAGCCTGGATCATGGAAACCGCGGGCCACCAATGGGTGACCCGGCCGGTCACGACCTACGACGCCATCTCCAACGGTCTGTCCACCACCACCGACTACACCCGCAGCAGCCCGGGTGTAAGCGGCTCGTTTGCCGCCCATGACACGCACTTTCTGCCCTTCTTTGCCGCGAGCAGGCAGCGGCGCGCCCTGAGCCGGCATTGCCTTGCCGAGACCGCCGCCAAAGCCGAACCGGGATTTGCCGACCTCGCCCGCCACCTGCGCACCCATGCGCGGGGAGACGACCCTTTGCGCGGCAGCAACCGGGACATCTGCATGCACGCTGCCGGCCCCATCCGCCGCAGCCAGACCACCGGCTCGCTGGTAGCCTGGCTGCGCCCGGATGGCCCCCGCATCCTGGTTACCGGCACCACGGCGCCCTGCCTGTCACCCTTGCGTCCGGTCAGCTTCGGCAATGCCCATCGCGTGTTCAGTGCGGATGCCTCGCGTGCCTCCATCTGGGAGCAGTGGCAGCCGGTCCAGGCCGCCGCCCTGTTCGATGCGGAATATCGTCAGCGCGTGCGCGCACGCATTGCCACCTGGGAGGAGGCGCGGTTTGCCGGCATGCACGCACCCACGCCACCCCTGGAAGCACTGGAGCAACAGCTGCAGACCTGCACCCGCGAAATTCTCCGCTGGCCACGGCCACCAATCACCCGCGCCTTGACCTTCGCCCGACAGCTCTGGGCGTGACCGTGGGTGATCCGCCCCGGGCCCGGGAAGGCGACGCGAAAAACGCTCTGGCGCGGGCTGCTGCGCGCAACCGGCCTTCGGAAACCCGCTGAACCCGCCACCCGGGACCTCCGCGCGCGGGAGGCCATTGCGCGGCGCTAACCGGAACGCGCTGCCACCGGCTTGCGCACAAACCCCAGCCGCTGCGGCAACGCGGCATCGGCAACCGCTTGCAACGGCAATAGCTGCCCCTGCCAGCACAGCGCCACCTGGGCACCGGCGAGGTCTTCCAGGGCGGCGAGCAGCTGGTCTTCATCCGCCACCACTCCGCCAATGCGCAGATGCGGCAGCAGCAGCACCAGATCCTGGTCCTGCAGCATGGCCGCACCGCGCTCCATCGCCAGCACGACCTGTCCGGTATCGGTCAGCCAGACACTCGACACCTCGGTGATGGGCTGCCCGGTGTGGTCCTGCAGGGCCAGCGGCTCCTCGGCACTGACCTGTGCAACCCAGGGCGTGGTTTCCAGCGCAACGTGCACCTTCTGCGGGCCATTCTGGAAGGCATAGCCGCCATCGTCCTGGCGCAGGTAGTTGCGCCCGATGAAGGCGCTGACCTTGGGGTTGGCAATGGCTTCACCGCGCAACAGCCAGCGCCCCTTGCGGTCCAGGCTCAGCCAGCCGTAGACGTCGGGAACATTGGGCCATTGCTCGATGGCGCGCTGTACAGAGATGTCCATGCGCACAGGATAATCGACACCTCGGCCGCCGTTCGCGCTAATGTCTTTGCACAGGGCCGCGCCGTCCGCGGTGGCCCGTTGCATGGAGTTGCCGCGTCGAAGTGATCCAGTCGCCCACAGAACCCACCCCGGTTGGCACCATCGAGGCCATTCAGGGTCCGGTTGTGGACATCGCCTGCACACACCCGCCGCCGCTGCACCGCTCCCTGTATGCCCGCACCAACGGGGAAACCTGCGTGCTGGAGGTGTTCCGTGAACTTGGCGAACGGCATGTGCGCGCAATCGCTCTGCACCGCACAACCGGGCTGGCCCGGGGCATGCCGGTGATGGATCGCGGCGAACTGCTCAGCGTCCCGGTCGGCGCGGACTGCCTGGGCCGCATGCTCGATGTGTTCGGCAACCCGCTGGATGGCCAGCCGGATTTCACCGCCACCGAGCGGCGGCCGGTCATCGCTGCGCCGGGCGCATTAGCAGATGCCCGCGCGGCCGACCAGATTCTGGAAACCGGCATCAAGGTCATCGACCTGCTCTGCCCCTTTGTTCGCGGCGGAAAAACCGGGCTGTTCGGTGGCGCAGGGGTCGGCAAGACCGTGCTCATCACCGAGTTCATGCACGCCGTCATTTCGCTGCATCAGGGAGTTTCGGTCTTTGCCGGGGTGGGCGAACGCATACGCGAAGGCCACGAACTGTGGCACGACATGCGCGAAGCCGGGGTTCTGCCCCGCACGGTGATGGTCTTCGGGCAGATGGACGAATCCCCGGGGGTGCGCTTCCGGGTCGGCCTCACCGGCCTGACCTACGCCGAATACCTGCGCGACAACGTCGCCGACGATGTCCTGCTGCTGGTCGACAACGTCTTCCGCTTTGTGCAGGCGGGCAGCGAAATCTCCGGGCTGCTGGGGCGGATGCCCGCCACCGTGGGCTATCAACCCACGCTGCTCTCCGAAGTGGCGGAACTGGAAGAGCGGATTTCCTCCAGCACGGCCGGCAACATCACCTCGGTGCAGGCGGTCTATGTCCCGGCGGACGACATGAGCGACCCCGCGGTCAGCGCCATCTACAGCCACCTCGACACCATGGTTGTGCTGTCACGCGACCAGGCGGCCAAGGGCATCTACCCCGCCGTGGACCCCTTGCTGTCGCACAGCAAGATGATGGATCGCCACGTGGTTGGCGACCGCCACTACCGCACGGCCGAAGCCGTACGCGAGCACCTGGCCCGCTACCGTGAACTGGAAGACATCATTGCCATGCTGGGAATGGAGTCCCTGTCCCGGGAGGACCGGCAGATCGCCCACCGGGCCCGCCGTCTGCAGCGCTACCTGACCCAGCCCTTCCACGTGGTCAGCGCACACACCGGCATTGGCGGCGCCTCGGTCCCGCTGGAAACCACCCTGGATGATTGCGAATCCTTCCTGGACGGCTTTCATGACGACCGCGACGAAGCCGATTTCTACATGCAGGGCGCGCTGCCGGCGCGGCAGCCGTGAGCGGTTTCACCCTGGAACTGGTCAGTGCCCGCAGGCAGCAGGCTTTTGCCAGTGTGGTCAGTTTTGTGGGCCACGACCGCAGTGGCCAGTTCGGCCTGATGACGAACCATGTGCCCCTGGCCACGGTGCTGGACTTCGGGGTGGCACGCTGGCGTGCAACCCGGTCCGACGCCTGGCGCTACGCCGCCCTGCCAGGGGGAACCCTGCACTTTGCCGACAACCGGCTGCGCATTGCGACCCGCGATTTCGTGGTTGCCGACAACCTGCCGGAAGTCACCGCAGCACTGGACGATCAGCGCCGCCGTGCCGGCCAGCGCAATGCCGACCTGCGGCAGAACCTGGACCGGATGGAACAGACCCTGCTCGACCGACTGCGGCAGGCGGAATTCCAATGAACAAGCCCGCGCCGCACAAACCCAGCGCCGCAGAGCGCGACGAAACCGCGCTGAAGGATGCCGTGTCCACCGAAACCCGGCGCAGCGAAAAGGCGCGCCGCGAAGCGCAGTCGGCCCTTGGATACACCATCTTCACCGGCACCATCGCCCTGCTGTTCGTCGTGCCGGTCATTGGCGGCGCCTACCTCGGGCGCTGGATCGACGGACTGGCAGCCGACTACTCGGCGCGCTGGACCGTCAGCCTGATTCTGCTCGGGGTCGGCATCGGGGCCTACAACGTTTACCGCTTTCTGCAGGAGCACCCGTGATTGGCGAAGGCGGCGTGCTGTTCTGGCTCGGCCCGCTGGGGATCACCAGCCCGGTTGTCTCCACCTGGGGTGTGATGCTGCTGCTTGCCGGTGGCAGCTATCTCGCCACCCGCAAGCTGCAAACGGATCCGGGTCGTCTGCAAACCGTGCTGGAAGGGGTGGTCACGACCATCCAGAGCGCCATCGAGGACACGCTTCCCGACCATGGCCGGCGTCTGCTGCCCTTTGTCGGCACCTTGTGGATCTTCATTGCCGTCGCCAACCTGGCCGGCATCCTGCCCGGGGGCAGTGCCCCCACCGGCAACCTGTCGACCACCACGGCGCTGGCCTTGCTGGTCTTCACCTCGGTGCACTGGTTCGGCATCCGCAGCGAAGGGCTACCGCGGTATCTGCAGCATTACCTGCGCCCCAGCCCGATCATGCTGCCGTTTCACATCATCAGCGAAATCAGCCGCACCGCCGCGCTGGCCGTCAGGCTGTTCGGCAACATGATGAGCCTGGAAATGGCCGCCCTGCTGGTGCTGCTGGTGGCCGGCTTCCTGATCCCGGTGCCGGTGCTGGCGCTGCACATCGTCGAAGCCCTGGTGCAGGCCTACATTTTCGGAATGCTGGCGCTGGTGTACATCTCCGGCGGCATTCAGTCACGCAAACCCCTCTCTGACCCCCTCTCACCGGATTCTTCCACTGGAGCCCCTGAATGAGTGAAATGTCCCTGTTCGCCGCCATGTCCACGGTCGGCGCGCTGCTTGCCATCGCACTGGGTGTGTTTTTCCCCGCCCTGGCCATGGGCCGCGCCATCAGCCAGGCGCTGGACGCCATTGCCCGGCAGCCCGAAGCGGAAAAGGCCATTTCACGGCTGCTGTTCATCGGGCTGGCCATGATCGAATCACTGGCCATCTATGTGCTGGTGGTCGTACTGATCGTGCTGTTCCGCAACCCCCTGCTGGAATACCTGCTCTCCTGAGGGGAACCCGACGATGGAACTGGACGGCACCACCATTGCGCTGCAGATCATCAACTTTCTGGTCCTGGTCTGGCTGCTCAAGCGTTTTCTCTACCAGCCCGTGCTCAGGGTCATTGCCGACCGCCAGCAGGGTATCGAGCAGGCTCTGCGCGATGCCCAGGCCGCCGAAGACCGCGCGGAGGCGCTGCGTCAGGAGTACGAACACAAGCTGGCGAGCCTGCAGCAGCAGCACGGGGTGCAAATGGACCGGCTCAGCGATGACATCGCCACCGAGCGCGAGCGCCGGCTGGCTGCCCTCGACCAGGAGATCGCAGCCGAGCGTGAACGCCAGCGCGCACTGGACGACAAACAGGCCCGCGAGGCCCAGCAGCGCCTGCGCCGGGATGCAGACCGCCATGCGGTCGCTTTCGCCGCCCGCCTGCTCGAGCGCCTGTCCGGACCGGAGCTGGATCAGCTGCTGCTGCAAACGCTCAAGGAAGACTTGCACCAGCTCCCCGCCGAACAGGCGGCCCAGCTGCGCAAGGCCGCGACCGAAACCACGGCGGTGCGCCTGACCACAGCTCGCCCGCTAGCCCCGGAAGCGGCGCAGCAATTGCAGCAGACCGTCGAGGAGATCACCGGAAAAAACCTGCCCTGGTCCACGCACACCGACGCGGCCCTCAAGTCGGGCCTGCGCATCGGCCTGGGTTCCTGGCAACTCAGCCTGAGCCTGGCCGACGAACTGGAATTCTTCCGGCGCGAGGGCCGCGATGACGAGTAGGGCACCGTCCTTGCGCGAATACACACTCGGACTGCGCATCGAGGAGCGCGGCATGGTGCGTTCTGCCGGCGACGGCGTGGTCTGGATCGAGGGCCTGCCCTCGGCGCGCATGGACAGCATCATCCACATCGCGGACGGCAGCAGAGCCCAGGTGTTTCACCTCGCTGCCCGACGCATCGGCGCCATTCTGCTGACCACCACCCCTGAGCTCATGGCCGGACTGGAAGCCCGGCTCTCCGGCGACTTTCTTCGTGTGCCCACCGGCGACGCGATGCTGGGACGGGTGGTGGACCCGCTGGGCAAACCTCTGGACGGCCTGCCCGCGCCCCAAACCACCCTCAGCCGCAACATCGATGGCACCTCGCCACCGATCATCGAACGGGGCTTTGTCGACACCCCGCTGTACACCGGCAGCAAGGTTATCGACACCCTGATCCCGATCGGCCGGGGGCAGAGGCAACTGCTGATTGGCGACGGCGGCACCGGCAAGAGCGCCATCGCCATCGATGCGGTCATCAGCCAGAAGGATCAGGGCGTGCGCTGCGTGTATGTGCTGATCGGACAGAAACGTTCAACCGTGGTGCGCACCATCGAAACCCTGCGTCGCCACGAAGCGCTCGAATACACCACCGTGGTCGTCGCGGAGGCCACCAGCAGCGCCGGGTTGAAGTACCTGTCGCCCTTCGCCGGGTGTGCCATCGCCGAGTGCTCGATGCATGCCGGCCACGACACCCTGATCGTCTACGACGACCTCACCACCCATGCACAGGCCTACCGCGAACTCTCGCTGCTGCTGCGCCACCCGCCAGGCCGTGAGGCCTACCCGGCGGACGTGTTCTTTCTGCATGCCCGCCTGCTCGAACGCTCCACCCGGCTCAGCGCGGCGCATGGAGGAGGCAGCATGACCGCACTGCCCATTGCCGCGACGGAACAGGGAGAAATCGCCGCTTACATCCCGACCAACCTGATTTCGATCACCGACGGACAGATTCACTTCGACAGCCAGCTCTACGCCCGCGGTGTCCTGCCAGCCATCGACATCAGCCGCTCGGTATCTCGCATTGGCGGCAAAGCGCAGCACCCGGCCATCAAGCGCGAAGCCGGGCGCATGAAACTGGACTACCTGCAGTTTCTTGAACTGGAAGTCTTCACCCGCTTCGGCGCCAAGCTCGAAGCCAGCATGGAAGAGCGCATCCGTCGCGGCCGCCTGCTGCGTCAACTGCTGACCCAGGACCGCCTCGATCCGCACCGCCCCGGCGACCAGCTGGCATGGATGCTTGCGTACAACGATCGCCTGCTCGACCACACACCAGCCGCAGAACTCGCAGCAACCTTGCAGCTGCTGCGCAAGGGCGCCCGTAGCATCGGGCTGAGCCTGGACAGCCCGCGCAAGGACTGGAAGGCCGCCATCCATGGCTGGCTGAGCCTGGCGCCCCCGTGAGCAAGCGGCATGAACTGCTCCGGCACATTGCCAGCCTGAGCGACATCGGCGAGCTTCTGGACGCCATGCAGGGGCTGGCCCTGGTCGAAAGCCGCCGCATCGCACAGTTCATTGATGCCCAGCGCACGGTGGTCGACATCGTGCAGACCACCCTGAACGAGTTTCTGGCGCACCACCCGCAATGTGGCCAGCAACCGCCGGGGCGCGATGAAGTGCTCTGCTTCATTGGCACCCAACGCGGCTTTTGCGGTGACCTCAACACCCGCCTCATCGACAGCGTGCGCGACTCGGCACGGACTACCGACGGCAGTGGCCCTCCGTTCATCCTGGTGGGCAGCCAGCTCAGCGATGCCTGGCCCCGGGATGCTGCCGAGCCGGCGGCGCAGATCCCCGGAGCCAGCTTTGCCGACGAAGTCCACGAAGTGCTGCTCAACCTCAGCGCCGCAATCGCGACCGCGCTGAGGGATACCTCCGCAAACGGCCTTCCTGCCGTCACGCTGCACTATGCCGATGCCACGGGAATCCGTCGGCGCCCGCTGTTCCCGCCCCGACTGGCCACCGGCGGCACCCCGCAGACCCCGCCCCTGGCTCTGTACCTGCCCCCGCCGGAATTTCACCGTGCACTGCTGGAGCAGTATCTGGAAGTCACACTGAACAGCGTGCTGTTCGAGGCGCTGCTCTTTGAAAACGAGCAACGGCTGCAGCACATGGAGCAAGCCCGCCACCGCACCGATGAACGAATTGACGATCTCTCCCGCCGCGCCAACCGCGCCCGTCAGGAAGAAATCATCAACGAGATCGAAGTCCTGCTGATCTCGGACCTGGCCACCACCGACTGACCCCGCACTGGCAACCGCAACCATGACCACACCGCCTGCCCCCGCGCGCCCGGTACCCCCGGAAAAGCCCCTGCCCACCGACTGCTGTGGCAGCGGTTGCCCGGTGTGCGTGCTCGACGCCTATGAGGAAGCCCGGGCCGCCTATGAAAAGGCGCTGGCGGAGTGGCTGCGCAAAAACCCGCCGCAGAAATAAAAACACCCGCTCGAGGCGGGTGCTTTGATATCTGGCGGAGAGACGGGGATTCGAACCCCGGAGGAGCTTACGCCCCAACACGCTTTCCAGGCGTGCGCCTTAAACCGCTCGGCCATCTCTCCGTGTTTTTCTGCGACGCGGCTACTGACGAACAGCACCATGGCAGCCGAGCATTTTATCGTCGTATGCTTGCGCTGTCACCTTTACCGAGAAATTCATGCGCATTTATCACAACCCGCGTTGCTCCAAAAGCCGCCAAACCCTTGCTTTGCTGGAAGATTCCGGGGCATCTCCGGAAATCGTCGAGTATCTGAAAACCCCGCCGACGCTTGCGGATTTGCAGACACTGCACGCGGCGCTGGGCGGCGATGTGCGCGCCATGATTCGCTTCAAGGAAGACGAAGCCAAGGCGCTGGGAATCAAGCCCGGTGATGAGCGCCCCGACGCTGAATGGCTGCAGATTCTGGCCGACACCCCCCGCCTGCTGGAGCGTCCCATTGTGATCGAGGACGACCAGGCCCGTATCGGCAGGCCTCCGGAGCAGGTGCTCGAGTTGCTGAACCGGCCCTGAGCGGGCCGCAGCACCTAGCCCTGGTCGCCCAGGCCCTCTTCCTCCGGAGCCGGCGCTGCCGGTTCCGGGGGCAAATCCAGGCGCGGCGGCTCATACAGGCAACCTCGACGCGTCTTGCCCTGCGCATCGGTGTAGTCCTCGCCCAGCACCAGCTCACCTTCCCCGCCGCGGGGGATCAGGTAGGCCGGACTGGCCGGCGCCAGCGTCACGCCCTCCGGCACCACGAACGCGCCAGCAGGCTCAACCTGCAGATATGCCGAGTCGCTGCCGCAGTCGCGCACGCTGCAGCCAGCAGTGAGGAGCGCAGAAGAAAGAGCAAGCGTCAGGATGAGTGTTTTCATTGGCCGTACGGTCCTTGTGCCGTGATGCCGGCCTGGTTCATGGCAGCGGTCACGGTGGCGTAATACTGTTCTTCGAGAGGAATCAGCGGCAGGCGAATGCCGCCAGGAATGCGGCCCATCTGCTGCAGGGCCCACTTCACGGCAATCGGGTTGGGCTGGCAGAAGAGGTCCCGGTGCAGACCCGCAAGGGCGGCATCCAGTCGTTCTGCCGTTTCCGCATCCCCGTGCAGTGCGGCCGCACACATGGCGTGCATGGCCTGGGGCGCGATATTGGCGGTGACCGAAATATCCCCGCGCGCGCCCAGCATGATGGACTCCCGCGCGGTGGCATCGTCCCCGCTGAGCACCACCAGACCCTGCCCGAGCGCCAGC
>JBFHON010000085.1:0-9826 GCA_041593295.1 Oceanococcaceae bacterium
AACGGTACATCGCCGATGGTAGTGTGGGGCTTCCCCATGTGAGAGTAGGGCACTGCCAGGCATTTATCCGAAAAAGCTCGACCGTCACTGGTCGGGCTTTTTTTTTGCCCAAATCAACGACCGTTAATGCCGGTGAACGGCAAAGTCGAGGTGAATGGAGCGCCTTTCAGGGCGCACCGGATCTTCGATAAGGAGCCGATTTCTGAGCTGGTGTGCTTGGAGACTGGCCTCGTTGTTCAGTGCGATAAGACGGGTTTCTGTAGGACCGTCAGCAACGCATCATTCAGCCAGTTCAGGTCGTTCGCGAAACTGTTCAAGCGCCTTGGGGTTGGCCAGCGCGTCGGTGTTTTTCACCGGTTCTCCGTGAACGACGTTCCGTACCGCCAGTTCAACGATTTTTCCACTGATCGTGCGCGGAATCTCATCGACTGCCAGCACCTTGGCCGGAACATGCCGGGGCGTCGTGTTTGCACGGATCGTTGTGCGGATCTTTGTGATCAAGGCCTCATCAAGAACCAGCCCGGGTCGTAGCACCACAAACAGCACGACGCGCACATCGTCGTCCCAGTGTTGGCCGATGACGACGCTGTCAAGAACTTCGTCAACTTTCTCGACCTGCCGATATATCTCGGCGGTGCCAATGCGGACGCCACCCGGGTTGAGTACGGCGTCACTCCGTCCGTGGATGACCACGCCCTCGTGGGCAGTAATTTCGCCGTAATCACCATGCGCCCATATCCCGGGGTATTGCTGGAAATAGGCCTGCTGGAGTTTCACGTCGTCAGGGTCGTTCCAGAAACCCACCGGGCAGGATGGAAAGGGAACCGTACAAACCAGCTCGCCTTTTGCCTGCCGGACCGGCTGTCCATTGTCATCCCGGAATTCGACGGCCATGCCCAGGCCGCGGCATTGAATTTCTCCACGCCATACCGGCAGGATGGGGTTGCCGAGTACGAAGCAGGAAATGATGTCGGTGCCCCCGCTGATGGAAGACAGGCAGACGTCATTCTTGAAGTCGCGATACACGTAATCAAAGCTTTCATGGCTGAGCGGCGAGCCGGTGGACAAGATCGTCCTTAGTGCGTTCAGCTTGTGTGTGACGCGTGGTTTGATGCCAGCTTTTTCCAGTGCCGCGATGTACTTCGCGCTGGTGCCGAACACGCTGATGCTTTCCTGATCAATGGCGTCGATCAGAAAGCGGCCTTCAGAGGCAAAGGGGGAACCATCAAACAGCACGATTGTGGCTTCACAGGCCAGGCCGGCCACCAGCCAGTTCCACATCATCCACCCGCAGGTGGTGTAGTAAAACACCACGTCGTCCTCGGTCACGCCGGTGTGCAGGCGATGCTCTTTCATCTGTTGCAGTAGCGTGCCGCCAGCGCCGTGAACGATGCATTTCGGCACGCCGGTAGTGCCCGACGAATACATGATGTAAAGCGGGTGATCGAAGGGCAGCTGTTCGAATTGCAGGGGCTGACGGGGTGCGCGCCCGGTGAAGTCATCCAGGGTGCTGGCCTTGGGCAGTGTGCTGATGTCCGGCGACGTGTTCAGTAGCGGGACGACCACGATCTGATCAATGGCCGGGATCCGTTCGGCGATCTGACGGACCCGCTCCAGGCTGTCGCAGCGTTTGCCGTTGTAAACGTAGCCATCAGCAGTGAACAGCACTTTGGGTTCGATCTGGCCAAAGCGGTCCATGACGCCGTTCAGGCCGAAGTCGGGGGAGCAGGATGACCAGATGGCACCGATACTGCTGGTTGCCAACATCGCGACGACGGTTTCCGCGATGTTCGGCATGAAGCCCGCGACCCGGTCACCGACTTCCACCCCGGCGTATTTGAGCGCGGAGGCCAATGCTTCGACTCGCTCATAGAGTGCTGCATAACTGATTTCGATGCGTTCGCCATGCTCAGTCAGGCTGACAATCGCGCACTTGTCGTCACGCCGGCGCAACAGGTTTTCGGCGAAATTCAACCGGGCACCCGGAAACCATCGCGTGTCGTAAAAATGCTTGCCGTCTTGTCGCGTTGCGGTAGCTGCTTGACTGTGGCGGATTGCGCAGTCTTTCCAGACCTCTGACCAGAAGACATCCGGATCACGGATAGAGCGCTCATAGAGTGCGGCGTAGCTGCTTTCAGCATTGCCGTCCCAGCAGCCCATACGCTGCGCGAATGCACAGATTGGGGTCTGCTCGATGCGCTCGGCGTCCGGTACCCACAGGGGTTGCGCGGTGGCGGTGTGTGTGGTCATGGGCTTGACTACGGCTTTCATGCGTCGATATGTGGAGCGGTCATGCGGGCATTGCCCACACGTGAGTTCGTCCTGCGCTGCAATTTATCGGAAATCCAGTTTCCGGTTTCGATGAGCAGATCCAGATCGACTCCCGTCTCGATTCCCAGGCCGTTCATCAGGTAGATGACATCTTCTGTCGCAACATTACCGGTGGCTCCGGTGGCATAAGGGCAGCCGCCCAGGCCGGCGACCGAACTGTCAAAACAGGCAAGGCCCTGCTCAAGGGCCGCATAGATGTTGGTCAGTGCCTGTCCATAGGTGTCATGGCAGTGCATGGCGAGATCATTTACCGCGTAGCTTCTGAGCATGACATCCAGCAATCTCTTGATGTCGCCGGCCGTCCCGGCGCCAATGGTGTCGCCCAGCGAGATTTCATAGCAACCCATGTCGGTGAGCTTCTGGCTGACCGAAAGTACCGCGGGTGCCGCGATGGCACCTTCGTACGGGCATGCCACCACGCAGGAAACATAGCCACGTACCGGTATGCCGGCTTGAGCGGCAGCTGCCATGACAGGGGTGAAGCGCTGCAGGCTCTCGTCAATGGAACAGTTGATGTTCTTTTGCGAAAAGGTCTCGGATGCGGCCGCGAACACGGCGACCTCGTCGGCCCCCGCCTTGAGCGCCGCTTCAAACCCCTTCATGTTCGGCGTCAGCGCGCTGTACCGTACACCGCTCGCGCGCTCGATGCCGCTGAATACCTCGGCGGAATCCGCCATTTGTGGGACCCAGCGCGGGCTGACGAAGCTGCCGGTTTCCACCACCGGAAGTCCGCACCCGGCAAGGCGTTCGACCAGCACGATTTTATCTGCTGTCGAAAGCGGGGTTTTTTCATTCTGCAGGCCATCGCGTGGGCCGACCTCGACGATGCGGACCTGGTGGGGGAAGCTGTTCATTCGGCAGGCTCGCTGGTCACGGCGAAATCAAGCAGCAACGCGCCACCATCGACCAGCTCGCCGGCGTTGAAGTGGAAACTGTTCACGGTGCCGTCGGCAGGTGCGTGGATGGTGTGTTCCATTTTCATGGCTTCCATGACCAGCAGCGGGGTGCCCTTGCTGACGCTCGCACCCGCTTCCACAAGGTGGGTGACGATCACCCCGTTCATCGGTGCGTTCAACGCATTGTCGCTGCTGCTGTCCTCTTCGCCGGTGTCTGGCTGCAGCAAAGAGAAATGCAGCACCTCATGTGCGGTGTGCATGCTGAAGTTGTCGCCGTGGCGGTACAGGTGTACCGACTGACGGTGACCGTCAATCTCTACCCGCATCGTCCAGGTGTTGGGTGCGGCAGACTGCAGGTGCCCGCGAGCCTGCCAGTCCTGTTCGCCGAGCACGATTTCGTAACAGATCCCGTCGCCGTCCTTTTGCGGATAAGTGACGAATTCGTGCTCGTCCTCTCCAATCCGGATGGCGAGTCGTTGCCGCGCATTCTGGTTCATGCGCCAGCCACTGGACAGGTGCCAGGGTGAGCCGGGTTCGCTGGAATGCCGGGCGCTGTCCTCGGCCCGCTGCTTTTCGCTCAGAGCCAGCGATAGCGCGACCATCGGTAGCAGGTCCGGGTTGCGTTCCGTCGGCTCCGATACGAGATTTTCCAGGTTGTTGTCGATGTAGTTGGTGTCGACATCACCGCTGCGGAATTCCCGGGTGCTGGTGAGTCGATAGAGAAAATCCAGATTGGTGTTGAGGCCCTCGATGATGGTCTCGGACAGGGCGCTGTGCAGGCGGGCGAGTGCGGTCTCACGGGTTTCGTCCCAGACGATCAGCTTGGCAATCATCGGGTCGTAGTTTGCGGTCACCTCGTCGCCCTGGCGCACTCCGCTGTCGATACGGACATGCGGACCCGTTTTGGGTTCGGACAGATATTCCACGGTTCCGGTCTGCGGCAGAAAGCCCTGTTCCGGCGACTCGGCATACAGGCGCACCTCCAGGGCATGTCCATTGATCGACAGTGCTCCCTGGCGGCAGGGCAGAGGCTGGCCGGCTGCAACCCGGAGCTGCCATTCCACGAGATCCTGCCCGGTGATGAGTTCGGTCACCGGGTGCTCGACCTGCAGGCGGGTATTCATTTCCATGAAATAGAACTTGCCGTCCCGGTCCAGCAGAAACTCCACCGTTCCGGCGCCCCGATAGTCAATGGCCTGGGCGGCGCGCAGTGCGGCTTCCCCCATGGCCTTGCGGGTTGATTCGTCGATGCCCGGCGCCGGAGCCTCTTCGACAACTTTCTGGTGGCGCCGCTGCATCGAGCAATCGCGTTCGAAGAGGTAAACGCCATTGCCGTCGTTGTCGCAGAAGACCTGAATCTCCACGTGGCGCGGTGTCAGCAGGTATTTTTCGACCAGCATGTGCTGGTCACCAAAGCTCGCGGCAGACTCGCGCATTGCGCCGGCCAATGCCGATTCAAATTCCGCCGAGCTGTCGACACGGCGCATGCCCTTGCCACCGCCACCGGCTGCCGCCTTCAGCAGCACCGGGTAGCCCATGGCGTCCGCAGCGCCTTTGAGCACCGCGATGCCCTGGTCGTCACCGTGGTAGCCCGGGACCAGAGGAACGCCGGCTTTTTCCATCAGCGATTTCGCCGCCGACTTGGAGCCCATCGCTTCGATGGCTTTTACCGGAGGACCGATAAAAACCAGGCCTTCCTCGTCACAGCGGCGTGCGAAGTCTGCGTTTTCGGAGAGGAAACCGTAGCCCGGGTGAATGGCCTCGGCACCGGTCCGGCGCGCCGCATCGATGATCTTGTCGATGACCAGATAAGACTCGCGTGCCGGGGGCGGGCCAATGTGTACCGCTTCGTCAGCCATCTCGACGTGCAGGGCATTGCGGTCTGCGTCGCTGTATACCGCCACGGTCGCGACGCCCATGCGTCGTGCCGTACGTATGACACGGCAGGCGATCTCACCCCGGTTGGCAATCAGTATTTTCGTGAACATGGTGCAGTCAACCTGTTTACATGCGGAACACGCCAAACTGCGTGTCGGGAATCGGAGCGTTGAGGCAGGCGGAGAGCGACAGCCCCAGCACCATGCGCGTATCGGCCGGGTCGATGACGCCGTCATCCCACAGCCGGGCCGAGGCGTAGTAGGGGTGGCCCTGTTTTTCGTAGGTTTCGAGGTGCGGCTTCTTGAAGGCCGCTTCCTCTTCGGCGCTCCAGGTTTCGCCAGCCTTCTCCTTCTGGTCGCGTTTGAGCTGCGCCAGCACGCCCGCGGCCTGCTCGCCGCCCATGACCGATATCCGGGCATTCGGCCACATGAACAGAAAACGCGGATCGTAGGCTCGCCCGCACATGCCGTAGTTCCCGGCGCCAAAACTGCCGCCGATCAGTACCGTCAGCTTGGGCACCTGTGCGCAGGCGACGGCGGTAACCAGTTTGGCGCCATGTTTGGCAATGCCGCCGGCTTCGTACTGTTTGCCGACCATGAACCCGGTGATGTTCTGCAGGAAGATCAGCGGGATCTTGCGCTGGCAGCACAACTCCACGAAGTGCGCACCTTTCTGGGCCGATTCGGAAAACAGAATGCCGTTGTTGGCCAGGATGCCGACCGGCATGCCGAAGAGGCGGGCAAAGCCGCATACCAGTGTGGTGCCGAACAGGGCCTTGAACTCATCGAACTCGGACCCGTCGACAATACGGGCGATGATCTCCCGCACGTCATAGGGCTTGCGGGTGTCGCGAGGGATGATCCCGTAAATCTCTTCTGCCGGGTATCGCGGTTCGACGGCTGGACGCAGGTCGAGCTGCTGCGGTTTTTTCCGGTTCAGGCGACGGATACAGCGCCGCACCAGTTTCAGTGCGTGCGCGTCATTGTGCGCGTAATGGTCGGCTACCCCGGAAGTCCGGCAATGCACATCCGCCCCGCCAAGGTCTTCGGCAGTCACGACTTCACCGGTGGCCGCCTTCACCAGCGGTGGGCCACCCAGGAAGATGGTGCCCTGCTGGCGAACAATGATGGTTTCGTCAGCCATGGCCGGGACATAGGCGCCGCCAGCGGTACACGAGCCCATCACTGCCGCGATCTGCGGTATGCCCCGGGCCGACATGTTCGCCTGGTTGAAAAAGATCCGGCCGAAATGCTCGCGGTCCGGAAAGACTTCATCCTGACGCGGCAGGTTGGCGCCGCCCGAGTCGACCAGATAGATGCAGGGCAGATGGTTCTGCTCGGCGATGGCCTGGGCTCGCAGGTGCTTCTTGACCGAGAGTGGGTAATAGGAGCCGCCTTTGACCGTGGAGTCATTGGCCACAATCATGCACTCCACCCCGCACACCCGGCCGATACCGGCGATCACACCGGCGGCGGCGACATCTTCGCCGTAGACACCGAGCGCTGCGAGTTGCGATAGCTCCAGAAAGGCCGATCCGGGGTCGAGCAGATGCTCGATCCGCTCCCGCGGCAGCAGGCGTCCGCGATCGCGGTGCCGCTGCTGGTACTTCGCGCCGCCACCCTGTTCGATCTGCGCGACCTGTGCGCGCAGGTCAGTGACCTGCTCGCGCAGGTGCTGGGCATTGGCCTGGAATTCCGGGTCGCGAGGGTTCGCTGTGGTTCCTAGAATGGGCATGTCGTGTTTCCTGGTGGCAGGGCGTGATGCCACGTCTGGTTTGCAAGGGGTACGCGCATGAACAAGGCGGGGCGCGCGGTCAGGCAGACTCGCCAAACAGTTCACGTCCGATCAGCATGCGGCGGATTTCGCTGGTGCCGGCCCCGATTTCGTAGAGCTTGGCATCGCGCAGCAGGCGACCGGTGGCGTACTCGCTGGTGTAACCGTTGCCACCCAGGGCCTGGATGGCCTGCAGGGCGGCCTGGGTTGCCCGTTCTGCGGTGTACAGGATGACCGCAGCAGCATCCTTGCGGGATTCCTCACCCCGGTCACAGGCGCGAGCCACCGCGTACAGATAGGCCCGGGAGGCATTGAGCTCGGTGTACATGTCTGCGACCTTGCCCTGCATCAGCTGAAAGCTGCCGATGGGGCTGCCGAACTGGGTGCGTTCATGCACGTAGGGCAGCACCACATCCAGGCAGGCCTGCATGATGCCGACCGGCCCGCCTGACAGCACCGTGCGCTCATAGTCGAGGCCCGACATCAGCACGCGGACACCGCCGCCCTCACGACCGAGAATGTTTTCTTCGGGGACTTCGCAGTTGTCGAACACCAGTTCGCAGGTATTCGAACCGCGCATGCCGAGCTTGTCGAGTTTCTGTGCGCGGCTGAAGCCGGGGAAATTACGCTCAACGATGAAGGCCGTAATTCCGCGAGAACCGGCGTTGACATCGGTCTTGGCGTAGATCACATAGGTGTCGGCATCCGGGCCGTTGGTGATCCACATCTTGTTGCCGTTGAGGATGAAACGGTCACCCTTGCGTTCCGCCCGCAGTTTCATGCTGACGACGTCGGAACCGGCATTGGGCTCCGACATGGCAAGCGCACCAACGTGTTCGCCGCTGACAAGCTTGGGCAGGTAGCGCGCACGTTGTGCATCGGTGCCGTTCTTGAAGATCTGGTTGACGCAGAGATTGGAGTGCGCGCCATAGGACAGCCCGACCGATGCCGATGCGCGGCTGATTTCTTCCATGGCCACGCAATGCGCGAGGTAGCCCATCTGGGCGCCACCGTATTCCTCGCTGACCGTCAGGCCGAGCAGGCCCATGTCGCCGAACTTCTTCCACATGTCAGCGGGGAATTCGTTGCTGCGGTCAATCTCCTCGGCGCGCGGAGCGAGTTCGGCCTGGCAGAACTGATAAACCGTGTCGCGCAGCATGTCGATTTCGTCGCCCAGGCCAAAATTCAAGGTCGGGTAGGGGGTATTCACGGGCGTAGTCTCCGGAAAGGGAAAGGGCGGGGTTAGTGCGCAGGGAGCGCGTCAAGGGCATCCTGCGCCCGTTGCTCGGCTTCGGTGAGTTCACTGAGCGTGATGCGGATTTCTTCCATTTGCTGCGCGAGCGTTGCGCGCCGGGATTGAATGCGTTCGACCAGCCGCTGCAGCTGGGCCCGGTTACTGGAGCCCGGCTCGTACATGCGAATCAGGTCGCCACTTTCATCCAGTGTCAGACCGAGTCGTTTGCCACGCAGGATCAGCTTCAGTGCAACCCGGTCACGCGGGCTGTAGTAGCGGGTCTGGCCCGAGCGGCGAGGCGCCAGCAGCCCTTTTTCCTCGTAGAACCGGATGGCGCGCGTGGTCACATCGAACTCGGCTGCAAGCTCGGAGATGGTGTAATCACGGCGGCCTGGCATGTCTCGCTCCCTGGATCGTGAGCTGATTTTACGTTGACGTTAACGTAAAGGCAATCTCGGGTTTTCCGCCGGTTTTGCGATACGCACAGGGTCGCCAGATCACCCGGGGGTAAACCGCCGTCGTTCAGGGAAAGCCCGGCCCTGCGACATCGTCCAGTGCCGTGAGTGCTGCGCAGTTCCCGGCACGGGCGCCACCATCGAAGCCAATCCGGTCGGCGGCATCTCGCAGCGAGCAGATGATGTGCTGCCCGATGGTGGCCGAGACCATCAGGCTCCAGTGGTCGGAACAGGCGCCGTCATATTCCATGCCCAGCGGGTCGTAGAGGTATTCCTGTTCCGGGCAGCCTGCAATCCAGGTGGCGCCTGTTGCAAAGGTCTGCTGATAGGTTTCATCGCGATAGGTCATGTAACCAAAAAAATCGTTGGCGGCACCGAGCAGAAAGTGGGCTTGCGGGCCGGCAACGCCACCGGGGCCGCGCAAGGCCGCTTCGAGTTCACCGAAGGGTTCACCCGGAAAGGTGGAAAAGAACAGGTCGCCCAGGCGGATGGCCGAGATCACGGTGCCAAACAGATTGCCCTGCAGAAATGGCGGTTCCAGTGAGCGGTCGATGCGGATGTCCTGATGCTGACCCGGGCTGCCCTCGCTGTCGGCCGGGGAGCGAGGCTTGTAGTTGGCCAGCAGGACCGGCTGGGTGATCGGCTCACGGATGAAGGTGGTCTGAACCAGGATGTCGGTGCCCTGCACGGGCTGCAAACGATCCTGCGCGGTGCTCAGCAACAGGCGCAGGCGGCGACGGGCTTCGCCTTCACGCGCGTCGGCATCGCCACCGGTCTTGTTCCAGTCGGTCGCACCGACACTGCCGACGGCGGCCAGCCCGAAACCGCCAAACAGGGATTCGGCCTCTTGCGGCCCCCAGGCGGCCCAGTCACCCGAAAGCTGATCCTTGGCGACACCATTGATCACTGTCGCGTGCGGGGCGTAGTTCATCAGCGTGAGCAGTCGCCGTCCTGTCTGGATCTGGTCGGCCACGAGCATCCGGAACTCGTTGCTGGGGTTGCCAGCCTCGGGCTGGTAGCCGGGCGCTGTGTTGTAGGAGGACTCCAGTCGCGGAACCCCGTCCACCGGGTGGTCGTTCTGGTTGATGGTGGCGATGCGCAGTGTGGCGGGTTGGCGCTGGGCGTATGCCTGGGTGGCCGCAGCGACGACTGCGTCGGCCGTGAGCTGCTTGTAGGCAGGTGAAACGCCGCCCCAGATGCCGATGGTGTCCGGCCCGTTGTGGGAATGGTCGCTGACCACCACGATATGGGCTTCGGGC
>JBFHON010000086.1:0-9822 GCA_041593295.1 Oceanococcaceae bacterium
CCACGCTCCGGGTGGCGCTGGTGACCACGCACCTGCCCTTGCGGGAGGTCCCCGACGCGCTGGCGACGGATGACATCCTGCGGTGCCTGGAGATCCTGCAACATGACTTGCAGCAGCACTTCCAGTTGCCCCGTCCACGAATCGCCTGTTGCGGTCTCAACCCGCATGCCGGAGAAGATGGCCTGCTCGGGCGCGAGGAAATCGACATCATCCAGCCGGCGCTGGAGCAGGCCCGTAAGCAGGGCATGGATGTCAGCGGTCCGTGGCCCGCCGATACCATTTTCACTCCCCGCCGCCTGACCGCCTGTGATGCCGTGCTCGCGATGTATCACGACCAGGGCCTCCCCACGCTGAAGTACGCCGGGTTTGGCAACGCCGTCAATGTCACCCTGGGGCTGCCATTTGTCCGCACCTCGGTCGACCACGGCACCGGACTCGATATCGCCGGCCAGGGGGTGGCAGATGCCGGCAGCCTGAAGGCCGCGGAACACATGGCCTTGCAGATGACGGGAGTTGCGGCATGAATCACATTCCACGTAAACGATTCGGGCAGAATTTTCTGCACGACGCACGCGTTATCGACCGCATCGTCAGCGCGGTGAAGCCCGCAGCCGGAGATCACATCGTCGAGATCGGCCCCGGACAGGGCGCCATCACCGAACGCCTCGCTGCCAGCGATGCGCAACTGTCCGTGATCGAGATCGATCGCGACCTCGCTGCCGCTCTGCCCGCAAAAACGTGGTGGCGCGAGGACATCGACCTGCGCCTGCAGGATGCGCTGAAAGTGGACTGGACCACGCTGTCGCCGCAACCCCTGCGAATCGTCGGCAACCTGCCCTACAACATCTCCACCCCCCTGCTGTTTCGGCTGCTGGATACCACCGCGGAAGTGCGCGACCTGCACCTGATGCTGCAAAAGGAAGTCGTGCAACGGCTCTGTGCACGCCCCGGCACCAGCGCCTGGGGCCGCCTGTCGGTCGCGACCCAGCTGCGTGCCGTACCCAACGTGCTGATCGACGTGCCGCCCGGCTGCTTTTCGCCCCCGCCCAAGGTGCAGTCGCAGGTTGTACGGCTGGTTCCGATCACTCCGGCTCCGGTGCTTCCACGCTCGCTGGATCAGCTGCTGCGCATTGGCTTCGGAGCCCGGCGCAAGACGCTGCGCAAGGCGTTACAGAACGAAGTGCCCGCAACACTGTGGGCCACCGTGGATATCGACCCGGGCCTGCGCGCCGAGGTGCTGACTACGGCAGACTGGGTGCGGCTCGCCACTGCCGTCGACCGGCTCTAGGCCACAGAACCCGGATTCACCGGACCGCCCGCAAACCGGGACGCCATCGGGCCGCGAGTAGCTATACTCGGATGCACAACACGCGGATTTTCCGGAGACCACCGATGTACAAACGTCTGCTCTGTCTGCTGGGCAATGGCCCCGACGCCGATCATGTACTCAGCCAGGCCTGCGCGGCGCGAGACACCTTTGGTGCCCAGCTGTTTCTGCTGCAGGTGGTCGAGTTTCTGCCGGTCAGTGGCGCCGAGGACGCGATGCTAGCCACCCCACTCATCCTGGCGGACGAAATGGAGGCGCAGGCCCGCAAGGCCATGCAGGAGCATGCGCAGAAGGCCAACGTGGACCCGTCGCAGACCGAAGTCGTACAGGGCGACTTCCTGCAGGAGACCACCCGTTTCGCCAAGGCCCATGACATCGACCTGATCATTACCGGCAAGCACGAACGGCATGGCTTTTCCGCCTGGTTCAACCATGCCGAAGATGACGTGCTGCACAGCAGCCCCTGTGATCTGCTTGCTGTCCATCTGGCCAGCTGAATACCGGGCCGACGCCCGGATGGTCACTCTTTCAGGAACCAGCCACCGGTAGCACGGGCCTGCTCCACGGCGCCGATGGCGTCCCGTAGCGACTGTTCTGCACGCCGCCCCAGCCTGGCCATACCCAGCAGCAGCTGCGGGGTAACCGTCCCCGACGCCAGCTCCACCGGATCACCCAGCGCTGCCAGCAGTTCTGCAGGCTCAGCTGGTGCCTCTGCCAGCAACAAAACGAAGGTGGCCCCGCTCCAGCGCGCGATCAAACGCGCCTCGGGGAACGCGTCCTGAAGCCGCTCGGCCAGCGTGGCGATCAGCTCGTCACCCTGATCATGTCCAACCTGCAGATTGACTGCACCCAGACGGTCGATACTCAGCATGCACAGCACACCGGCAACGCCTTCGGATTCCTGGCGGGCCAACTCCTCCATCGCGGCGCTGCGATTCGGCAACCGCGTCAGGGTATCGTGCCCGCTCATCCAGGCCAGACGGTTCTCCGCCGCGCGCTGCGCGGTGACATCGTGCGCCAGCAACATCAACACGGGCGGCTCTTCCTCCCGCGAACAGGTCAGGCTGAGACGCACCGGGTAGGAACTGCCATCTTCCCGGCAGAACGAAGTGTTCAGTCGCAACTCGCGCTGTTCACCGGCGCGCAGACGCGCAACCTGCGGCTCGGTGGGACCACTGTCCAGCCCCGGAGCGAGGTGAAACAGCGTCATCCGCCGCAGCTGCTGGAGGCTGTAACCAAGGTTTTCCTGAGCGCCACGGTTCGCTTCACGCACGTACAGCGACCGTGCATCCAGTATCAGGACTTCCTCGGCCGTCTGTTCGAACAACCGCCCCAGACGGGACTGTGCAGCCGCAGTCTGCATCGCCTCGGTCATGTCCTCGATGAGCACCAGAAAACCGCCGCTGTCATCGCTGAGGTCCTCCACCGTCAACCCCACCGGGAAGGTCGTGGCATCCTTGCGCCAGCCGACCACCTTGGGCAGCGGCCCACCTCGCTGCGAGGACTGCCCGCGGTAGTCTTCCAGCCCGATATCGGGCTGATTGAGGAACGGGACCGGCATCAGCTTGGTCAGCTCCTCCCCTTCCAGCTCGCCCGGCCCCCAGGCAAACTGGCGCTCGGCATTGCGGTTGGCCATCTGGATGCGGCCACTGGCGTCGGTTACCAGCACCCCGGCCGGCAGCACGTCCAGGATGTGCTGCATCAGGTCCAGGCGATACAACGTGCTCTGCCGGGACGACTCCACCGCACTGGTGTCGAACAGGCCGACGAGCAAGCTGCCATCCACCCCACGGGACCAGGCCAGCGCCACATTGCGTGCGGCATTGTTGGCGCGCAACTCCCAGCGCACGGGGTCGCCGTGCTGCGGGGGCTCGCCGCCCGGTTCCCAGGGGCAGGACGGCACCTCGGCATTGTTTGCATACAGCGGCAGGACATCCCGGACATCCCGGCCCCGCACCTGCAGGCGGGTGCGCCCGAGCCAGTCCAGCATCAGGGGGTTGGCATGCCGCACCTGACCACTGCGGGTGGCCGTGATGATCGCGCAGGGCGCGCTGTCCAGCGCGGCTCGCAGCTTCGGACGCAAGGGCTCACCGGGGTCGGGTACTGGCAGAGTCGGCTCGCTCCAGCCTCTCGCCGCGTTGGGCGGCAAGCGACCAAGACGCCGATTGGCAAACAGCATCAGCAAAATCCAGGCAAGCGAACCCGCACTGAAGGTGATGGTAGTCGCACGGGCGGGCGCCACCCACCAGCGCACCAGCGCACCCGTGGCGGGCTGCCGCAATTCGAGCGGTGACCCGAACAGCCCACTGCGCGCCAGCGGCAGGCGTTGCCAGTCAGCAAGCAGAAACCCGGAGCGGTCCCGCAACTCAACGGCCCAGATCCGGTGCCGCGCGGCAACTTCCGCCAGCACGCCAGCACCGGAAGCAGCCGGGTCCAGCGCGGTGAGTTCGGATTCGGCCGCAAGCCGGCTGAAATGCTGCTTGCTCGTATGACCGGCAATTCCCAGGTACAGGAAAAACACGCCGGGAATCAATGCGAGCAGCAGTGCTATACGAGGCAGGAGCACGCGCTCAAACCCTCCGGGAGACATTCATGGGATGCAGTATGCCGCGTCCGGACGTCCTCCCGATGGCACTCGGCAAAATTAGCGCGAGGAAATGATTGCCGGTGGCGGCACTTCGAAGGACAACACGGTGATTTCCGCACCGCCGACACTGACCCCGAGCAGCCCCAGAAGGGGATCCAGCAAACTGACTCCAAGACCCCCGATGACCGACGTCAACAGCGGAGTCAGGGCACCCAGCGCGGAGTTGACTACGGGCATGACAATCGCGCTGACAGCCGGCCCGAGCACGGGCAGTTCCACCCGCAACTCGAGACTGTCGCCGAGGCTGAGCAGGCCGTCATTCAGGGCCTGGCTCAGGGGCGTCGAAACCGTCCAGGTATGCAGAGCCCGATTGTCCGGGTTGGCATTGCCGAAGGGCCCATAAAACACCCGTGGCCCATGTGTCCCAGCGGCCCCCAGTTCGACTTCACCCGCGGCATACACCGCCACATCGCCAATGACGGGGAGCGGGAGCATCAGCAAGGGAACGCTGTCATCGATGCGCAGCGTTGCCACCTTGGTATCCGCAATCAGCGTCACACGCTCTTCGGCGTCATCCGCACTGCCGCAATGGGCATCAATGAGCGTCGCGGACGCCTGCCCCGCCAGCAGTTGCAACCGCAGATTGGCCAGTGGCAGCCCAACGGGCTGAACGGACAGGTTCAAGCCGATGTCGGCTTGCTGGTTGCTGGCTGTTGTGACCAGCCCTCCTGACTCATCACGCAGCACGGGGCCCACCGCTGTCGCCGGCGGCTGCAGCAATTCGATGGTGGCGCCGACAGCAGCCAGCCCGGGGATTTCCACATCCGGCGTGATGCTGAACAAGGGCTCGGCCTGGAAGACGGCCGCCCGCACCACGTCAAAGGTCTGCACCCGCGCAGCTTGCGCGGCTGCGGGCACATCGCTGGGTAAACCCGCCTGCTCAGCCAGGGGCAAAGCCGTCGTCGCGGGGGCAGATGCGGCAATCAGTTCGATGGCTCCTGCAGCCGTTGCATCCCCGGCAGACAGCAGCGTGTCGACCAGCAGCTGCAGCAGACCACGCAGCGTGACCGGCTCGGCGAGCAATTGCTGCACGGTATCCAGGCCGGCGGCAGCGGTCACGTCCAATAGCGATACGGAACTGTCCACCAGCGCCTGTCCGTCCGCAATGGTCAACCCGGGATCGGACCCGAGTGCGCCGCCGAGAAGGGCATTCAGCATGTCGGCGCCGATGGGGTCCAGCGCTGCGACGTACGAACCCACGGAAAACGTGACCACCGGCGCCCGCGTGGCCTCGGCCACGGCTGACAGGCGCCCATCAGCCGAACGCGGGAGCAGCGGCATGATCGGCGGGGGCAGAGGGCGGCTCAACGTGACCGAGACGGCGTCGGCATTGGTGACGCTCAATTCCGGCACAAACTGTCGGGTCACCCCATTGATGACTTCCGCGCCGAGAACAACACTGCCGAGCTGGTAGATACCTTTTTCATCCCGCGCCACGCTTGCAGCAGCCGCGGCGTTGGCGATACTCTGCCGCTCGTCGATCTGCTCCGGGCTGACACACCCGCCAGCCGCGGTCACGGTATCCAGCGCGACCAGTTCCGCCTGCTTGCGCAAATCCGCGCGCGCCGCATACAGCTGCCCCAGCTCCAGCGCGAACCCAACGGCCATCAGGAGTGCGATCAGGCTGATCGCGAAGAACAGGGCCGCCGCCCCGGCCTGGCGCTGGCGCCCGACGCGCAGGGCGTTGCGAGGGATCGTCTGCTTAGCGTGTTCCGCCACGGGACACCGATCCCTGGTCTTTCAAGGTCTCGGGGATTTCGCGCCCGAAGCTGTTGATATGACGCTCCCAGATCACCGCAGCCTGCTCGCCACTCATGCCCTCGTCCGCCCCGGGCTTTTGTGCTTTCTGCAGTTCCAGCCAGTTCTTCGCATCGTCGCCAAGCGGGGGCCGGGGTTCCGCGGCGGCCGCGCTTGCGAAGGTCAGCAGCAGTGCAGCCAGACCGACACGACTCCATCCGTTGATGCTGGCAAGGGAATTATCGGCTTTCATCGGCATTCTCCGGTTCAGCGCCTTGCAGCTCATGGCGGCGGCGCTGGATCTCTGTCAAAACCTCGTCGACATGTTGGGCATGGCGCACACGCTCGGCCGGCGTGAAACCGTGCACCTGCAACAACCGTTCCTCAGCCCCGGTGTCACCACGCAAGGCCTCGCACAACAGCAGGTTCCCCACGATACGATCCTGTGTGGGAGCCAGCTCATGAGCAGTGTACAGGTGTCGGCACGCGTCCTCGACTCGCCCGGCGAGGAGTAGCGTATAGCCCAGGTCGTTGCGGATGGCCGCATCCGTTGGGCGCAGACCCGTGGCCCGATTGAACGACTGGATGGCGGCGCGCAAATCCTGCGGGGCATCCAGCCGACCCAGGCCATGCCAGGCCTGACCGGCTTTTTTCGTGCGGGTGAGCTGCAGATAATCCTGCCGGGCCGATCCGGTTTCGCCCAGACGGTAGTACGCCTCTGCACGCAGCAGCAGTTGATCCTCGTTCAGGTCACCCTGCTGCCGCTCCAGTTCCTGCAGATGCGCGAGCGCCGCGTAATTGTGACCCTTGCCCAGCATGTCGCGAACCAGCTCACCGTGCAGCACACGCTGCTTTTCAGGCCGCGCCATGTCCTCGACATTGGATGGCAACCCGGCACAGGCGGCAAGCAGCAGACCGCCGCACAACGCGGCGATATGGGTCCGCACGCTCATGCGCTGCCCAGGGCGGCCAGAATGGCCAGAAATGCAGGCCCGGCAACAAAGATCAGCAACGCCGGGAAAAAGAACAACACCATGACCACCGTCATCTTTCCAGCCAGAGCACTGACCTTCTCGCGCAAGGTCAGTTCACGCCGTTTTTCCACCAGCTCCAGAGCGTCCATCAAGGGAGCGCGCAACTCCCCGCCGTAACGGTCCACCTGCTGCAGGACCGACAGCACACTGCTCAGTTCCGTCACCTCAAGCACCCGCGATGTATCGCGAATCACCTCGGATACCTCGGCGCCGGTTTCCAGCTGGCGCAGAATCACACCCAGTTCCTTCGCGGTATTCGGCAAGACCATGTCACCTTCGTGGGTAATGGTTGCCAGTGCCTGTCGCAGCGACAGCCCGGCGTCGAAGAGCAGCGCCAGCAAATGAATCAGCATGGGAACTTCGGAGCGCAGCGCGGCCTGGCGTGATTTGGCCTTGGAACGCAGCCACCAGCGGGGTGCCAGCAGCCCGGCGATGACGACCGCAAAGCCATACAGCATGGCCGTACCCGCAGATTCGTGTCCGATACGACCGAGCACGAATTGCATGACCGCCAGCCCCACCGCTGCCAGCGGCAAGATGACCTGAACGGCGAAATAGGGCAGGCGCTCTGTCGGCGTCCGCAGGCCCGCCTGATGCAGCAGACGCTCGGTTTCCCCTTTCTCGTCGAACAGCGCATCAATCTGCTGGCCGTGACGGGCAATACGCCCCCAGACCGCAGCACGCCCGGTCTCGTTGTCCCCGGAAGGTGAGGACCGGAACCGGTGCTGCAGGTTTTCAACCTGCGCCTGACGGCTGACCAGGATGACCACGAGCACAGCGGCGATCACCAGCAGTGCGACTGCGGCGGCGGCGAGCACGCCGGTCATCCGACTTCCTTGCCGGCGCCGTTCACCATGCGCCAGATCACCACCACACCGATCACCTGCAAGAGGACCGCCGCCATCAGCAGGTTGCGTCCGCTGGCGTCGTTCCACATATCCTGATAATAGGTGGGATTCTGCGACAGGATGTACAGCATCATGCCCATCGGTACGATGGCCAGCACCACTGCCGAGAACCGGGTTTCCGCGGTCAGGGCCCGCATTTCCCGGCGTGCGGCATCCTGCTGGTGGATAGCCGCCACCAGACTCTTGAAGATGCGCTTGAGGCTCCCGCCAAAGCGGCGGTTGATCTGGGTGGCGAGGGCCATGACCTGCAGTTCACGAATCCCGGACAGCCCGGCAACTTCGGTCAGCGTTTCTTCGATCGGGGCCCCCAGACGAACCTGGCGGGATACGCGCTCGAATATCTCCGACAGCGGTTCCGGGCACTCCTCGGTCGCACCGGCCAGGGCCTCTTCCAGCGAATTGCCGGCGTTGAGAATCCGCATCATGTGCTCGAGAAAGCCGGGAAGCTGCTCACGCATCTTGTTCTGGCGCGTCATCTCGCGGGCCAGCGCCCAGAGCGTGACAGCTGCGGCGTAGATCACCACACCCAGCAGCGCCATCGTCAGGCCGAAGACAACCCCCAGCACCACCACCGCGCCCAGGGAGATCGCCGTAGCCGGCCCGAACCAGCGGGGCAGGTGCTCAAGGTCGATCCCCGCCCGGATCACGAAGCCTTCGATCAGTGCCATCAGGGCATCGTCCTGCTTCGGCCGTGTCCGGCTGCCCGTGGACGCGCCACCCAGACGGTGATCCACATAAAAGCGCTGACTGTGCTCCTGCTCGCGCACCCGCCAGATCAGCAGCACCGCAATGCCCAGCAACAGGAAAGCCAGAGTGGCCAGGAACATGATCAACACGCCCGGTGGTCCTCCCACATGCTGCTTTCACTGTTGAAGCTGAAGACCTCATCCAGCACGAGGTGGTCATTTTCCAGACGTATCGCGCTGACCCCGGCAACCCGGCGCGCGCCGCTGGGCAGGCGTTGCAACTGCACCAGAACCTGCACCGCGCTGGCGATCTGCCGGTGCAGATTGCGTGTGTCCCCGCCATAGCCGGCAAATCCCGCCAGCAATTCAATCCGGTGGATGGCATCACGGGGGGAGTTGGCATGCAGGGTGGTCATCGAACCTTCATGACCGGTATTCATGGCCTGCAGCATGTCGAGCACTTCGTCAGAACGCACCTCGCCCAGAACGATGCGGTCCGGGCGCATGCGCAAAGCATTGCGAACCAGGTCACGCGCAGTAATCTCGCCTTCGCCTTCCAGGTTGGGCGGCCGCGTTTCCAGCCGCACCACATGCGGGTGCTCCAGCCGCAGCTCGGCTGCGTCCTCGATGGTAATGATGCGCTCCGCCGGGTTGATCCAGCGCGAGAGCATGTTCAGGACGGTGGTCTTTCCGGTACCGGTACCGCCCACCACGATCATGCTGGTTCGCTTCGCGACGGCATCCTGCAGGTAGTCGGCCAGCTGCCGGCTCAGCGAGCCCATGCGAATCAGGTCATCGACCGAGAGCGGCTGGGCCCGAAACTTGCGGATGGAGATGCTCGGCCCGTCCAGCGCGATGGGCGGAATCACCGCATTCACCCGGCTGCCGTCCGGCAGACGGGCGTCGACCATCGGCGTGCTTTCGTCGATCCGGCGGCCAATCGGCGCCAGAATCCTGCGAATGATCCGCAGCACGTGGTCATCATTGACGAAACGTGCGGACACTTCTTCCAGCTTTCCGCGACGCTCCACGAAGACCTTGTGCGGCCCGTTCACGATCAGATCGTCGACGCTGGGGTCGTCGATCAGTTCCTGCAGGGGCCCAAACCCGACCAGTTCGTGAAAGACATCCTCGGCCAGTTGCCGGACCTCGGTGGAATTGACTGCTAGACGTTCCCGCGCGACAACGCCCTGGATTTCGCTGCCAATCCACTGGCGCAGCCGCGACTCGGTCCACTCATCGATGGACAGACCTTCGGCTTCCAGACGGGCGATCAGCGCACGATGCAGGCGTGCCTTGTGTTCCAGGTATTGCCGGGAGCTCGGGCCGCTGGCCGGCCCTTTGCGGGGAGCGGTAACGATTTCAGCCATGGGTCTACCCGCCCGTCAGGCGGCTCCAGAACCCGGAAGCCGACGCGGATTCGCTCGGTTTGCGCCCCGTATGCAAACGGCTGGCGACGTCCATCAGGGTCTTGGAGGTACCA
>JBFHON010000087.1:0-9781 GCA_041593295.1 Oceanococcaceae bacterium
CAGGTAGCCGCGATCCTTGTACCAGGAATTGAGCGACTCCAGGTCACCGAGCAGCTTCTGCTTGGAGTACTTGTCGGACGACTGGAAGAACTTGTAGGCGTTGGTCGGTTCGAGTTCGAAGGTTTCCAGCAGGGTCGCATCGTCAAAGGCCTCGTTGCCGACAATGTTGATGTCACTGATTCGCGCCTGCTGCCCTTCGGTCACATTGATCTTCAGGCTGACGCGGTTGTTGGGTTCTTCCGTGACCTGGCTTTCTACCAGAACCGAGTAGTAACCATTGGCAAAGTACTGATTACGAACTTCTTGCTCGACCTGGTCCAGCAGCAGTTCACGAAACACTTCGCCCTCCACCAGCCCGGACTGGCGAAGCGCCTTGTCGAAATCATCGCCGCTGACCTTGTCGTTCCCCTCGATTTCGAAGGAGGCAATCAGCGGGCGCTCACTGACTTCCACGACAAGGGTCTGCCCGTCACGCCGCAGCACGACGTTGTCGAACAGCCCGGTCCGGTACAACGCGCGGATCGCCTGCCGGGACGATGCCGCATTCAGCTCATCGCCGGGCGCCAGTGGCAGGTAGGAGAAGACCGTCGCATCTTCGAGCCTGACGACCCCTTCTGCACGGATGGCCTCGATTCGAAACGGCTCCAGCGGCGGCGCGGTTGCGGCCAGCGCCCCCCCACTGGAAAGGCCCAGAACAGCCACAACCAGAAGGCGCAGCAGCAGCAACTGCCGCGAAATTCGCAATGTCATCAGCAAAATCTTTTCCCAAAGAAAAGCCTCCGGCCGGTTGATTCCTCAACTAGCCGAGAAGCCGATTCAAATCGTTGAACAGGGCCACACTCATCAAACCGAACAGCAGGGCCAAACCGACACTCTGTCCGGCCTGCTGAGCGCGATCGGACAAGGGTGACCCGGTTACAGCCTCGATGCTGTAGTACAGGAGATGCCCCCCATCGAGTACCGGCACCGGCAAGAGGTTGAGCACCCCCAGGCTGACACTGACCAAGGCCAGAAAACCCAGAAACGCGACCAGCCCCGCAGCGGCGGAAACGCCCGCGAACTCGGCAATGGACAACGGACCGCTCAGATTGCGAACGGAAACCTCGCCCATGATCATGCGACCAAGCATCTTGACCGTCAGCCAGGACACGTGCAGTGTTTGCTGCGCACCGGCAACCACACTCTGCACCGGCCCCAGCCGATACTCGAAGGTGAAATCCTGCCACAGTTCGGGTTGCTCAGCCACGCCGGCGCCCAGCCGCCCAATGCCGTCAATCGCTTCCAGCACCACCGGCACCGTCAGCGCCTGACCGTCCCGCTCGATTTGCAGTGCCACGTTCTCAGCGGGCCGGGCCCGAACGGCCATGACAAACTGCCGCCAGTTGCTGATCGCCTCGCCTTCCAGCGCGACAATACGGTCCCCGCTACGCAGCCCGGCCCGCGACGCCGGACTGTCGTCGACGATCTGGCCCAGCAGGGGTTGCAGTTCAACCCGCGGTGGTGTCAGCCCCAGTTGCTCGAAAAACAGTGCCGGCTCCGTGGAAATCCGGGACGCATCAATGGTCACCGCCGCCGGGCGGATGCCATCACCGTCCGTCTGCAAGTGAATGATGCCGTCATCCATCGCAGCATCCAGCAGTGACAGGCGCAGTTCGTCCCAACTGCGCACCCGCTGGCCATCAACATGGGTAATCACTGAGCCGGCCTGCAGGGTGGATAGCGCCGTGGGCGTTTCCGGAGCAATTTCTCCCACGATGGGTTTGACGGCCGGCTGACCGATGGCGAAAACCCCGGTGTACAGCAGCACGGCAAGCAGGAAATTGGCGATCGGGCCAGCAGCGACAATGGCCATCCGCTTGCCCACCGTCTGATTGTTGAACGCCTGCGATTTTTCGGCCTCGCTGACCGGTGCCTCGCGCTCATCCAGCATCTTGACGTACCCACCCAGCGGGATCAGCGCCAGTTGCCAGCGGGTGCCATCCTTGCCGATGCGGTACCACAACGGGCGACCGAAGCCGACCGAAAAACACAGCACCTTGACGCCCATGCGACGCGCGACCCAGTAATGCCCGTACTCGTGAAACGTCACCAGCACGCCAATCGCGAGCACGAAGCCCCAGATCGACTGCACGAAATCAGCCATCAGTCGGCTCCCAGTTGGTGGCGCAATGACGTGCGCGCTGATCAATGGCAATGGCCGCATCCAGATCCGGCGGGTCCAGATCCCAGGCAACGGCCTGCTCCATCACCGATTCGGTCAGACCGGCGATATCGGTAAATGCCAACCCCCGTTCCAGAAACCGCTGCACCGCGACTTCATTGGCCGCGTTGAACACTGCGGGCATGGCGTTGCCCGCCTCCAGCGCTTCACGCGCCAGCCGCAGTGCCGGAAAACGCTGCTCATCGGGGGCACAGAAGTCCAGCCGCCCCAGTGCAACCAGGTCCAGCGACGCCGCTCCGGAATCACCACGTTCCGGGTGCAGCAAGGCGTGAGCGATGGGAATCTTCATGTCCGCTGACCCCAGCTGGGCCAGCAGACTGCCGTCGACATACTCCACCAGCGAGTGGATCACGCTTTGCCGGTGCACGACGACATCCAGCTGCTCACCCTGCATGCCATACAGGTAGGCCGCCTCGATCAGCTCCAGGCCCTTGTTCATCATCGATGCGGAATCGACCGAGATTTTCTGCCCCATGTCCCAGTTGGGATGGGCAACGGCTTGCTCGGGTGTTGCGGCTTGCATCTGCTGCCAACTCCAGTCACGGAAGGGCCCACCCGAAGCCGTCAGAATCAATCGACGGACACCGGCAGGCGCCGACCCACAAATGTAATTCGTGGGTAGACACTGAAAGATGGCGTTGTGTTCACTGTCCACCGGAAGAATTTCCGCACCGCGCTCCCGAACCACGTCCATCAACAGGGTTCCGGCGCTGACCAGAGCCTCCTTGGTGGCGAGCAAGATCCGCTTGCCCGCCTGCGCAGCGGCAAAGGTCGCCGGCAAACCGGCCGCACCCACAATGGCTGCCATGACGGTATCCACATCCGGGTGCGCCGCAATCGTGGCCAGCGCCTCTGCGCCATCCAGCACCTCGCAGGGTGTTTGCAGCGACATCGCTGCCAGTTGCTCACGCAGGGACGCCGCGGCAGCGGAGTCGACCATCACGACCCAGCGCGGCGCATGGCGATCAACCAGCTGCGCCATGCCGGCAACGTCAGTGTGGGCGCTCAGCGCCACCACATCGAAGCGACCAGGGTTGCTGGCGATCACATCCAGTGTGCTGCGACCTACGCTTCCGGTCGCACCGAGTACACAAACCCGGCGCATCAGTGGAGGTCGAGCAGCAGCCATCCGGCCAGCATCAGTGGCATGGCGGCATAGGTGCTGTCCAGGCGATCTAGCAAACCGCCATGTCCCGGCAGCAGCGAACCCGAGTCCTTGATGCCTGCCTGACGCTTGAACATGCTTTCAGCCAGGTCACCCAGTACGGAAACCATCGCAACAAGGACACCCAGCGCGATGAACAACCACGCGGAACGCGTGCTCAGCGGCAGCACCACCCAGGCCGCGACTACGGCAACCAGCAAGGCCAGCAGCGCCCCACCCCAGAAACCTTCCCAGGACTTGTTCGGGCTGATCTGGGGAGACAACTTGTGGCGACCGAATCGCTTGCCGAAAAAGTACCCGCCCACATCCATGGCCCAGACCAGAACCAGCGTGGCCAGGATCAGCACACGACCATGCTCGATGATGGCCAGCTGCAGCGCCGCGGCCGCAAACAGCAGCAGGATCGCAGCACCGACCGTCAGCCGCGCACCGACCTGCCCGATCCCCGTGACAAACCCACGCGGGTAACATCCGATCCACACCGACATGCCGACCCAGCACAAGACCCCGGCGGCCGGAAACACCCATCCGGAACCTGAAGCCAGCATCGGCAGCAAGGCCACAGCGGCGCCGCAACCCGCGGCGTAAGTCGCACGCGCGGAGGTGCCGGAAACGGCGAACTGGGCCCACTCATAGGCCGACAGCGCCACAACGACGGCCAGTAGCAGCGTCAGCCCCCACAGCGGCAAACCCAGCACCGCCCAGACCACCAGAGGAATCAGGGCCAGCGCAGTCAGCACACGTGTCAGGAGCATTGGGAGGTCTCAACCAGGCCGAAACGGCGATCACGACCACGGTACCAGTCGATCGCGGCATCGAGGTCAGCTGGCACAAAATCCGGCCAGTAGGTATCCGTAAAAAACAGCTCGGTATATGCCAGTTCCCAAAGCAGGAAATTGGACAGGCGCGACTCACCACCGGTTCGAATGAAAAGGTCAACCGGAGGCTGCCCACCCAGCGACAGACGGGATTCGATCAGTTCCGGGCTCACCTGGCTGGAGTGCAGACGTCCGGCACCGATGTCATCCGCGATTTCACGCACGACGCGCGTGATGTCTTGCTGACTTCCATAACCCACGGCGATGTTCAGCAGCAGCCCCGTGTTGCCGGCGGTCAGCTTTTCCGCGTCTTCCATTTCACGGATGAGTTCAGCGGCAAAACGCTGACGCTCACCGACAAACCGCAGCCGCGCACCGCGCCGATGAAACTCCTTCATCTCCTTGCGCAGGGTACTGAGCAGCAATTCCATCAGCAGCGAGACCTCGCTGGCCGGACGCTGCCAGTTTTCCGATGAAAAGGCGTACAGCGTCAGCGCCGGCAGGCCGATATCACTGGCATGCTCAATGATGCGCCGCGCAGCCTTGCCACCGGCTCGATGCCCGAAACCACGCGGACGTCCGCGCGCCTGAGCCCAGCGCCCATTGCCATCCATGATGATGGCCACATGCTGTGGGCCACCTTCGGCAGTGCCCGCCATCAAACCGACATCATCTCCTGCTCCTTGGCATCGAGAATCTTGTCGACCTCGGCCACCGCGTCATCGGTGATTTTCTGCACATCCGTGCCACCGCGGCGCTCGTCGTCCTCGGAGATCATTTTCTCCTTGACCATTTCCTTGAGCTCATTATTGGCATCGCGACGAATGTTGCGGATCGCGATTTTTGCGTTCTCGCCCTCGTTGCGCATGACCTTGACCAGATCACGGCGACGCTCTTCGGTCAGTGGCGGAATGACGATCCGCATGGTCGTACCGGCCGTATTCGGGTTGAGGCCCAGATCGGAGGACAGAATGGCCTTCTCGATCTTGCCAACCATGTCGCGCTCCCACGGCGTGATGCTGATGGTGCGCGCATCTTCGGCGACGACGTTGGCACACTGGGACAGTGGCGTGTCATTGCCGTAGTACTCCACGGTCACATGATCCAGCAGCGACACATGGGCCCGCCCGGTACGCAGCTTGGAGAGTTCGGTTTTCAGGTTTTCGACGCTCTTGGCCATCCGCTGGCGAGCATCCTTTTTTATATCTTCAATCATTTTTCGCTTGAGCTGTCGACGCGGGTAGCAACACTGGCGTCGCCCCGCAGAATGCGTTCGAGATCCCCCGGACGGGTCATGTCGTAAACCATCAGTGGCAGACCGTTGTCACGCAGCAGCACAATGGCGGTCTGGTCCATCACCTTCAGGTTGTCACGTAGCACTTCATCGTATCCGATTCGTTCGTAGCGCTGGGCTTTGGGGTTCTTGACCGGATCACTATCGTAGACGCCATCCACTTTGGTGGCCTTGAGCATCAGATCGGCATTGATCTCCACCGCGCGCAGTGCCGCGGCGCTGTCAGTGGTGAAGAAGGGGTTGCCGGTGCCCGAAGCAAAGATCACCACGCGCCCCTTGTGCAGATGTCGCACCGCGCGGCGCCGGATGTAGTCCTCGCAGACCTGGTTGATACGCAGTGCCGACTGCACCCGTACGGCCACGCCGGCCTGCTCCAGCCCGTCCTGCAACGCCAGCGCGTTGATGACCGTCGCCAGCATGCCCATCTGGTCACCGGTCACCCGGTCCATACCGCCACCCGCCAGCCCGGCACCGCGGAAGATATTGCCGCCACCGACAACCAGAGCGACTTCAACACCGGCTTCCACCAGCGGCACGATTTCACCTGCCAGGTAGGTCATGACTGCGGGGTCGATCCCGTAATCCTGATCACCCATCAGGGCCTCACCGGATAATTTGAGAAGAATTCGGCGATAGGCAAAACCCGCAGCCTTTTCGGTAGCGGATTTTTCTTTGCGACTTTCAGCGGTCATGAGCGGCTCCAGTTACCAACACGAACAATTCAACGGATCAAAAAAAGGCCCCGTTCAACGGGGCCTTTTTCATCTTGCGAAGAACACGCTTACTGCGCTGCAGCAGCAGCCTGCGCGGCAACTTCATCAGCAAAGTTGATTTCTTCCTTCTCGATGCCTTCGCCGACGACCAGGCGCTCATAGCCCTGGACCGTCGCACCCTTCGACTTCAGCAGCTTCTCGACCGACTGATCCGGGTCCTTGACGAAAGGCTGACCCAGCAGGGTGATTTCGCCGAGGTACTTGCGCAGGCGGCCCTGGATCATCTTCTCGATGATTTCCATGGGCTTGCCCGAACCTTCGGCCTGGGCGATGAGGACACGCTTTTCCTTTTCGACTTCTTCGGCCGGAACCGATGCTTCGTCAAGGAATGCCGGGCCGCTCGCTGCGATATGCAGGGCCAGGTCCAGACCCAGCTCCGCATCGCCACCCTGGTAGGACACCAGCACGCCAATACGGCCACCGTGGATGTAGGTGCCGATTTGACCTTCGGCTTCCACCACGACCGCACGACGCAGGGTCATGTTCTCACCCAGCTTGGAGATCAGCGTACGACGCGTCGCATCCAGTGCCTGGCCGCCGACTTCCGTCGCCAGCAGCGCTTCGACATCGGTCGTGCCGGTGTTCAGCGCGGCTTGTGCGGCGGCATCTGCCAGCGCGAGGAATTCCTCGTTCTTGGCAACGAAATCGGTTTCGCAGTTCAGCTCCACCATCGCCGCCTTGCGGCCATCTTCGGAAACAGCGGTACGCACGACACCTTCGGCAGCAACGCGGCTGGCCTTCTTGTCAGCCTTCGCCTGACCATCGGCGCGCATCTTTTCGATGGCGGCATCGATATCACCATCGACTGCCTCCAGGGCACGCTTGCAGTCCATCATCGCAGCGCCGGTGCGCTCGCGAAGTTCTTTTACCATTGAAGCAGTGATTGCCATTGTGGTTTTAGAGTCCTTGATCTAATTAGTGGGTTCAGGCAGACGCCGGAGCGTCGCCGGCAGGAGCCGCCGGTGCGGCAGCAGCCGGTGCGGCTTCGGCAGCCGGAGCGGCTTCAGCATCACGCGGAGCTTCCGTCTTGACGCCCTTGGCATCCAGGACGGCGTCGGCAATGGCTGCGGTGTAGACGGAGATCGCACGGATCGCGTCATCGTTACCGGGGATCACGATATCCACGCCTTGCGGTGAGTTGTTCGTGTCCACCACGCCGATCACGGGAATACCCAGCTTCTTGGCTTCGTGTACGGCAATGTTTTCGTAGCCGACGTCAATAATGAACAGTGCATCCGGCAGGCTGGTCATGTTTTCGATGCCGCCAAGGCTGGACTGCAGCTTTTCGTATTCGCGGGTCAGCGTCAGCTGTTCTTTCTTGGTCATGCGGAACTTGGTCTGGCTTTCGTCCAGACGCTCGCGCAGTTCCTGCATCCGCTTGATGGAACCCTTGACCGTCTTGAAGTTGGTCAGCATGCCACCGAGCCAGCGACGATCGACATACGGCATGTCGCAGCGCTTGGCTTCGGAAGCAATGATTTCCTGTGCCGCACGCTTGGTGCCAACGAACAGGACTTTGCCGCCATCGGAAACAACACGGCCGGCAGCGTTGCAGGCTTCACGCAGCAACGGCAGGGTGTCTTCCAGGTTGATGATGTGAATCTTGTTGCGAGCCCCGAAGATGTAGGGACGCATTTGCGGATTCCAGTAACGGGTGCGGTGCCCGAAGTGAGCGCCGGCCTCGAGCAGCTGACGCATAGTGACTTGTGCCATTTTGTAACTCCAAATTGTTTGGGGTTGAAACAAGTGCTGATCCCCCTCTTTCGCTCCCTGAAGTACAGGAAGACCCCGAAAGAGAAATGGGTGCCCCGGCAAAAGGGCTGATCAACACGGGAATTTCCCTCACCGTCAGCTCAGACACCGGGCTTTGCGAGCAAAGAATGGCGTGCTGCGTTGCAGCGAGGGCGCGCGCTTTATACCATAGCGGGCTGCCCAACTCAAAGAGCGGTGGCGACCTGCCGCCCTCGGAACCCCCTGGAAACTATGCCCGTAACCATCAAGACCCCCGATGAGCAGGAGGCGATGCGCAGGGCTGGCCGCCTTGCTGCCAGCGTTCTCGAAATGATCGCCCCGCACGTCCAGGCTGGCGTGAGTACCGAAGAAATCAACCGCATCTGCCATGAGTTCATCGTGAATGACCTGGATGCGATTCCCGCGCCGCTCAACTACCGCGGTTTCCCCAAATCGGTGTGCACCTCCGTCAACCACGTGGTCTGTCACGGCATTCCCGGCCCGAAGCAGTTGAAAAACGGCGACATCATCAATATCGATGTCACGGTCATCAAGGACGGTTTTCACGGCGATACCAGCGAGATGTTCTACATCGGCGAGCCACCTGTCCGCGCCCGCCGTGTCAGTGAGGTGGCCCGCGAAGCCATGGTCGCCGGCATCAAGGCCGTGCGCCCCGGCCTGCGCCTGGGTGACCTCGGCGCGATTATCCAGCAGGTTGCCGAGTCGCAGCGCTTCTCCGTCGTGCGCGAATACTGCGGCCATGGCATCGGCCGGGAGTTCCACGAGGATCCGCAGATCCTGCACTACGGCCGACGGGGCGAAGGCATGGAACTCCAGGAAGGCATGTGCTTCACCATCGAGCCAATGGTCAATGCCGGCCGCCGCGAGGTCAAGCTGCTGGCAGACAACTGGACCGTGGTCACCCGCGACCGCTCCCTGTCGGCGCAGTGGGAACATACCGTCCTGGTGACGGCCGACGGCTGTGAAGTGTTGACCCAGCGCCAAGGGGAAGTCATTTGAGCGGACTTGCCAACGCTCGGGTCGTTGCCGAGCGCGATCTCGAACAGCGCCTGGGGCCGTCGGACGCGCCCCTCGACCCGCCGCTGATCCGCAAGACCCTGCAATGGGTCCGCGACCAGCACTACACCGCCTTCCAGGACCAGGCCGATGCCGTGGAACTGGTCGCCGAGTACACCGACATTGTCGATACCATCCTGCGCCGGGTCTGGGCCTCGGCGGTCACCAACGCCGACTGCACCCTGCTGGCAGTCGGCGGCTACGGGCGGGGCGAGCTCCTGCCGCACTCGGATATCGATGTCCTGCTGCTGACCCCCGACGAAATCAACAGCATCACGGCGGGCGAGCTCGAAGTCTTTGTCAGCAGCTGCTGGGACTGCGGTCTTGAGCTGGGGCACAGCGTGCGCTCGCTGGAAACCTGCGCCGAAGAAGCCAGCACCGATATCACCATCGTGACCAACCTGATGGAGGCACGGTACCTGTGCGGCGATAGCCGCCTCGCCGAAGCCCTGAGTGCGGCCGTCGGCCCCGACAAATGCTGGCCGGCACGGGCCTTCTTCGAGGCCAAGCGCCAGGAGCAGCGGGCTCGCTATGCCCGCTTCGACGAAACGGCCTACAAGCTCGAACCCAACGTCAAGGAAGGCCCCGGCGGCCTGCGTGACCTGCAGACGATTCTCTGGCTGACCCAGCGCCTGCACGGGACCGGGCGGCTGGAAGACCTGGCCAATCGCGGCCTGCTCAGCGCTACCGAAGTCAGTGACC
>JBFHON010000088.1:0-9748 GCA_041593295.1 Oceanococcaceae bacterium
AGCGCCTGCTTCACACCCGCTGCCGTAGCCGGCCTGGGCCGACGCCACAAGCTGGTCAGCGACGCCCTGCACCGGTTCGAGCGCGGAACCGACCCCGCCTTGCCTTCTCGGGCCCTGGACCGGGCCACACAGCTGCTGCTTGACATTTGCGGCGGCTCCGCCGGTCCTGCCACCTTTGCGGATGAAGAGACACCGGCCACCGAAACCGTGGCCCTGGACCTTGAGCGCTGCAATGCCATCCTCGGCAGCAACCTGAGTGCCGAAGACGCCAGCACCGTTCTCACAGCGCTGGGCTTCACGGTGTCGACAACACCAAGCCCCACCCTTCTGCAGGTTGCAGTCCCGAGCTGGCGCAGCGATATCCACATCGCCGAAGACCTCATGGAGGAACTGGCGCGCATCGTGGGGTACGACAACCTGGGCGGATCCCCGGCACGAATCCGCGCCGACTTCTCTGCCCCGGCCGTGCACCCAGGCACCAGTGCACGCATGCGCCGTTTCATGCAGGCCCGCGGCTGGTCCGAAACCGTCAGTTTCAGCTTCACCTCGAGCCAGCTCGCGACCGAGATGCGTGCCGACGGCGGGTCCGACCCCATCCGGCTGGCGAATCCGATCAGCGACAACCTCACAGACATGCGTCCGACACTCTGGGCCAGCATGCTGCCGATCTACGTGCACAACCTGCGCCAGTCGAACCGCAACCTGCGCCTGTTCGAGCTGGGACGCACCTTCTGCCGCACCGATGGAAAGATTGAGGAAACCGAAGTCATTGCGGGAATCGCGGGAGGGAACCTGCTCCCGGAGAACTGGAGCCAGCAACGCAGCTCCGCCGACTTTTACGAAATCAGCGGCCTGTTATCTGACCTTGCACATCAAGCCGATGCGAACTGCGAGCTGCGCTTCACCCCGGCCAGCCACCCGGCCCTGCACCCGGGCATTTCCGCACGCGTTGAGCGGGATGGCAACGCGATAGGCTGGGCAGGACAGCTGCACCCGGCACTGTGGAAAGCCCATGGCGAAGGTGGCAAGCCCCCGTTCGTCTTCGAGTGCGACAAGTCGATGCTCGGCGCCACCCGCGGCGCGGACATTCGCCCGATCCCGCCCTATCCCGCAAGCCGACGCGATCTCGCTTTCATCGTAAAAACAGAGACCTGCGCAGATAACTTAATCGGCTTTATAAAGAAGACATCACCGCTCCCACTGGCGGACCTTGTTGTGTTTGACGTATTTGAGGATGAATCCTTGCAAGAAGGTTTCAAGAGCATCGCTTTCGGCTTGATTTTTCAGGACTTTTCACGCACCCTAGAGGATGGGGTGATTGATGATGCCGTTGCGTCATTGATTGATGAACTGAAAAACACATTCCAGGCACGTTTGAGGGATTGAGCAGCCGTGGCTATTACTAAACTCGATCTCGCCGAACAGCTGTTCGAGACCCTGGGTCTGAACAAGCGAGAAGCCAAGGAATTTGTCGACCGGTTCTTTGAAGAAATACGCCAGGCACTTGAATCCGGAACACCGGTCAAGCTGTCCGGATTTGGTAATTTCGAACTGCGGGACAAAGGCGAGCGCCCCGGGCGCAACCCGAAAACCGGAGAGGAAATTCCCATTTCCGCACGTCGCGTCGTAACCTTCCGCCCCGGACAGAAACTCAGGGCACAGGTAGACGGTGATGCAACAGCAAACGACGAGTAACCCGAACACGACGAGTACTCTTTTGCCAACGATCCCGGAGAAACGTTACTTTGCCATCGGTGAGGTCAGCGATCTCTGCCAGGTCAAACCACATGTACTGCGCTACTGGGAACAGGAGTTTCCGCAGCTCAAACCCGTGAAACGGCGTGGCAACCGGCGTTACTACAAATATCACGACGTGGAAATTGTCCGCCAGATCCGCAGCTTGCTCTACGAGGAAGGCTTCACCATCGGCGGCGCCCGCAAGCAGCTGAAGGAACAGGCCCGGCCCACCCCGGAGTCGTCATCCGCACAGAAACTGGCTGAAATTCGTGCCGAAATCGAAGCCCTCATTGCGGATTTCACGGTATAATGTCGAATTCGGGGTGTAGCGCAGCCTGGTAGCGTACCTGCATGGGGTGCAGGTGGTCGGAGGTTCAAATCCTCTCACCCCGACCAATTTTCATGGCCCTGAGCCATCGTCGTGATACCACCGCGTGTTCACGCTATGAAACCCACGTATCTCGTCTGCCCCGACGCAGACATATCCGATGAACGATTCAGACGCCAATATACCCCCCCAAACCGAGGCGGCCCCAGTGACCGACAACCCGGCGGATAGCCAGAACGACGCCAACACAATGGCCGAAAGCTCGGACCAACCCGACAAGCCTCGGGAAAAAACCCCCGCTCAACGTGCCGCCGCTGCCCGCAAGCGCGCCCGCCGCATGGCGCGGATGCGACCGGCGGTCGAAGTATCCGACGCGATCATGGAGCGCTTCCCCAGCGCCTTCTTCCGGGAGTCCAGGGAGCGTCAGCCCCTCGCCGTGGGCATCCACGTCGCCCTTGCCGAAGCAGTGGGCACGGATTTTCACAAACTGGAACTGCAGCGCTTCCTGAACAATTACGCGCATTCACTGGGTTACCTGCATGCCGTAGCGGACAAACGGCCGCGCATCAACCTTGATGGCGAGCCGAGCGGCGAATTGATCACCGATGAAATGGCTGCTGAAGCGCGCAAGGAAATCGACGCCATTCAGGAAAAGCGTTCAGCCCGCGGCGACGGCCCCAAGCGCGGCACACCCAGCAAAAAGCCTGGCGAACGCAGCGGCGGCCCCCGCCCCAAACCACGCGCCAGCAGCACGGGCCCGGGTCGCAAGCGCGCACCGCGCCCCATTGAAGGCAGCGCGGAGGAACTGCGCGAACAGGCAATCCGCCAGCGCAACCAGCGCAGCGCGAAGATCATCGAAAAGAAACGCCGCATTGCACCACCTGCTGGCAATACCCTGCTGGGTCAGAAACTCGCCGATGCCGGCCTGTCCCCCAGCGACACGCCGCGGAAAAAGCTGCGCCTGGGGAAAAAGTCGGACAAGTAACGGAGTTCGCCCCGCGCGACCTGCAACTCTCGCCGCGCTCCCCTGCTGATCAACCGGGTACTATTCGTGGTCCATTCACCACACGGCAGCCCGAATCACCATGGGATTTCTCACTGGCAAACGCGCCCTTATCACCGGCATCGCGTCGGATCGCTCCATCGCTTCAGGAATCGCCGACGCGATGCACCGCGAAGGCGCCGAACTCGCTTTCAGCTATCAGGGTGAAAAGCTCGAGTCACGCGTCAGAGCCGTAGCCGAGCGCACCAGCGGAAGCGACCGCATTTTCCCCTGCGATGTTTCGGAAGACAGCTCGATCGAAGCACTGGCACAGAGCATCAGCGCGGCCTGGCCGGAAGGACTCGACATCGTCGTGCACTCGATTGGCTTTGCACCCCGCGAGCAACTGGCCGGCAACTACCTGGATTGCGTGACCCGTGAGGGCTTTGCCATCGCCCACGACATCAGTGCATACAGCTTTGCCGCACTGGCCAAAGCGCTGCACCCGCACATGCGCGCCGGTGGCGCCCTCCTGACGCTGACCTATCTGGGCGCGGTACGCGCAGTGCCCATGTATAACGTCATGGGCGCTGCGAAAGCCAGCCTGGAAGCCAATGTACGTTATATCGCCGCGGACCTTGGCGAGCAGAATATTCGCGTGAACGCGATATCGGCCGGACCGATCAAGACCCTCGCCGCCGCTGGCATCAAGGGTTTCCGTGGCATGCTGGGCAGCGCCGAGCAGGCCAGTGCGCTGCGGCGCAATGTCACCATCGAGGAGGTCGGCAATGCCGCGAGCTTCCTCTGCTCCGACCTGGCCTCTGGAATAACCGGCGAAATACTCTATGTAGACGCCGGCTATAGCATCCAGGGAATGCTTGGTATCTGAGTACTAGCTCTCGCTGTCATCAGCGCTGCGCGCGTAGACCACCTTGGCCTCCGCGCGCAGTGCGCCGATCAGCGACTCGAGATCTGATGCGGATATACGTCCGGCCAGCTTCTGGCGCAAGGTCGTGCGCGCCGCCTCGTTGGCAGTATCCCAGTCCCCATCCTTGATCTCCGTAACCTGAACTACAGCCATGTCCCCATTCGTGAGACTGGCCCTACCCTGGTCCCCGGCTCCGGACAGCCTGAAGGCCGCTTGCAGCAAAGCACGGTCCGCGCTGGACGCATTGCGCTTGAAACTCGCAGGCTCGTTGACTACCACAGCCTCCGTGTCGGGGAGATCAGCCCAGGCCGTACCGGATTCCAGCAAGGCAAGGTCCGCTTCAACCGCCGCAGTCAGCGCTTCCTGGGTCTTCTGGCGCGTCAGTTCGGCAACCAGTTGATCTTTGACCTCTTCCAGCGTCTTGGTCCGTGCCTCTTCGCGCGCCGCAAGGCGCAGCGCGACAACCGAACCGTTGACGTTGATCAAGGGACTATTTTCCCCACCATTCAGGACAACATCCGAAAACGCCGTATCAATAAACCCACGATCGGCACTCAACCCCGCGCCACCCTCACGGGTGAACCAGGCGCTGGTCTGCAGTTCGACACCAAGCGCTGATGCCGCAGGTTCCAGACTGCCGGGGCTCTCGAAAGTCAGCTGCTCAAGTTGGTCCTGCAAATCTGCCATCTGTGCGCGCGCTTCCTTCTGGCGGATCGAATCCGCGATCTGTTCACGCACTTCGTCCAGCGGCTTGATATCACCACCAGTGATGTCCGTGACTTCAATCAGATGCCAACCGAACTGCGTTTCCACCAGTTCGCTGACCTGATTGACCGGCAGCGCAAACACGGCCTCTTCAAAGGGGGGCACCATCACGCCGCGTGCAATCACACCCAGGTCACCGCCATTCCCTTTGGATCCGGGATCTTCGCTGAATTGCTGAGCCATTTCCGCAAAATCCGCGCCGGAATCCAGCTTCGCCTTTACCTCGAGCGCAACATCTTCGTCCTTGAGCAGAATGTGACGCGCCTTGCGCGTTTCCGGCGTCTTGAAGCGCTCGGTATCACCGGTATAAATCGCCTCGACGTCGGCCTCCGACACATCAATCGTTGCAGCCAGCGCATTCGGGTCCAGTTCCAGGTAACGCACCTGGATGCGCTCCGGCGTCAGCAGGCTGTCCTGCCGTTCGGCATACAGAGCGGCGACCTCGGCATCGTCGATCGCAACTGCTTCCTTGTAGAAGGACTGCTTGTAGCGGCGCCACTGCAGGGTACGCGTCTGCTCCTGCCAGGCCCATTCGGCCTGCATTTCTGCGGGTGTGATCAGGCTGGTCTCCCGAACTGCACTCTCGAATTGAGTGGCGTTCAGATAGGCACGCACGCGCTCCTCATAGGCGGCCGTGCTCGAACCCTGCCGCTGCATCGACTCGCGATACAACTCCGGTGAGAACTGACCATCAGCGTCCTTGAATGCGTCCTGACTGGCAATGAAGTCGAGTACGCGCGCGTTGCTGACGCGGCGCCCGGAATCCTGGAGGAACTGGCGAACGACGGTTTCCTGAATCAACTCCTCCAGCACACCGCTGCGCAATTGCGTGCGGTTAAACATCTCTGGCGAGAAGTTGTCCCCCAGCATTTGCTGAAACTGTGCGTAGCGGGCATCGACCCTGTTATCGAGTTCAAAACGGGAAATCTCCTCCCCGTTCACTTTTGCCGCGTAGTCGCTTCCGCCGTTGCTCTGAAACGCCTCAATACCAAAGAAGGCAAAGGGCACGGAAATAATCCCAACAATTGCCCACGCCAGTGGGCCTGTAGCTTTTTCGCGAATCGATTGCAGCATGGTCGACAAGTTGTATCTGAACGCGCCAGAGCGCGGTCAAAGAAGTGAAATCAAGACATAAAAAAGGCACCCCTAGGGTGCCTTTTTCACTCATCTAATTAGATGGCGGAGCGGACGGGACTCGAACCCGCGACCCCCGGCGTGACAGGCCGGTATTCTAACCATCTGAACTACCGCTCCGCGAATGGTGGGTGCTGAGGGGATCGAACCCCCGACATTCGCCTTGTAAGGGCGACGCTCTACCAGCTGAGCTAAGCACCCAAGCCCAGCTGAGGTCGTTTATGTTTACGCCCCAGCAAAGCCGATCAGTTTACAGCATCTTTCAGAGCTTTGCCAGCTTTAAATGCAGGAGTTTTTCCAGCAGCGATTTTAATGGTCGCACCCGTCTTCGGGTTCCGGCCTTCACGAGCGGAGCGCTCACGAACCATGAAGGTTCCGAAGCCGATCAGCGAAACTTTGTCGTCATTGGCCAGAGCATTGGAAACGCTCTCGACAACGGCATCCACTGCACGCGCAGCATCTGCTTTGCTCAGACCAGAACGCTCGGCTACGTCGTCAACCAGTTCCGTTTTGTTCATATGAAAGATATCCCCTCTCGTCTCGAGATTTTTAAGATTTGATGTGAACTGTATTTTATATCGGGGCCAACCATCTTGCACAGGTCTCCTCCCCCGTCGCTGTAAAAGCGGCGACCGTCGTACTTTGCAGCAAAACGGCCTGTGGGTCTAGCCCCCGGGTCAGTGCGCACGTTGTTCGGCCTTGCTGGCACTTGCAACCGGCTCCGCGGACGGCGGCAAAGGCTCAAGTGCATTCACCAGCGCAGCCTCGACCACTTCCTCAAACCAGCGTACCGGCTGGATCGTCAGGCTTTCCTTGATGTTGGCCGGAATCTCTTCGAGATCCTTCTCATTCTCAAATGGAATCAGCACCTTAGTGATGCCACCCCGATGCGCAGCCAGGAGCTTTTCCTTCAAGCCGCCGATCGGAAGCACCTCACCACGCAAGGTGATTTCGCCGGTCATCGCAACCTCCTTGCGGACCGGATTCCCGGTCAGACACGACACCAGTGCAGTACACATGGCGATGCCCGCACTGGGACCGTCTTTAGGAGTTGCGCCCTCTGGAACGTGAACATGAATATCCGCGCTTTCGAAACGCGCAGGATCAATCCCGCAGGCTTCCGCGCGCGATCTGACAACGGTCGCCGCCGCCTGGATGGACTCCTGCATCACGTCACCGAGACTACCGGTGTAGCTCAAGCGCCCCTTGCCCTTGGTCACCGCCGCTTCGATGCGCAAAAGTTCGCCGCCGACCTCGGTCCACGCCAGCCCGGTCACCTGACCAACCTTGTCCTCTTCGTCTGCGCGGCCAAAGCGATACGGGGGCACACCCAGATAGTCAGCAAGGTTGTCCTCGTTGACCGTACGCGAGGTAATCGCGTCACTTTCAAGTATTTCCTTGACCACCTTGCGGCAGATCTTGCCGATCGTGCGTTCCAGGCTGCGCACGCCCGCCTCTCGGGTGTAGCGACGTATAACGGCGATCAGCGCAGAATCATCAATCACCAATTCGGATTCGCGCAGCCCGTTGAACTCGGTCTGCTTCGGAACCAGATAGGTTTTGGCGATGGCAAGCTTTTCATCCTCTGTATAACCGGCCAGACGAATGACTTCCATCCGGTCAAGCAGCGGCCCGGGAATATCCAGTGTGTTCGCCGTCGCGACAAACATCACATCCGAGAGATCGAGGTCGACTTCCAGATAGTGGTCGTTGAAATTGTGATTCTGCTCGGGGTCCAGGACTTCCAGCATGGCTGAGGCCGGGTCGCCGCGGAAATCCGCTGCCATCTTGTCGATTTCATCCAGCAGGAACAGCGGGTTCTTGACCTCGGCCTTGGCGAGGTTCTGCACGATCTTGCCGGGCAGCGAGCCGATGTACGTCCGGCGGTGCCCGCGGATCTCGGCTTCATCGCGCACACCGCCCAAACTCATGCGCACGAATTTGCGATTCAGCGACTCGGCAATTGAGCGACCCAGCGAAGTTTTACCGACCCCGGGCGGCCCAACCAGGCACAGGATCGGGCCGCGCATTTTCTTCACGCGCTTTTGAACCGCGAGATACTCGAGGATGCGCTCCTTGACCTTCTCAAGGCCGTAGTGATCCGCGTCGAGCCGTTCCTGCGCAAGTTTCAGATCGATTTTCGCACGGGTGCGCTTTTTCCACGGCACCTGCAGCATCCAGTCCAGATAGTTGCGCACCACCGTCGCTTCGGCCGACATGGGCGCCATCATCTTGAGCTTGTTCAGCTCGGCCTCCGCCTTGGTGCGCACGGCCTTGGGCATTCCGGCCTTGACGATTTTCTGCGCCAGCTCTTCCAGTTCGTTGGGCCCCTCTTCGGATTCACCCAATTCCTTCTGGATCGCCTTCATCTGTTCGTTCAGGTAGTACTCGCGCTGGCTTTTCTCCATTTGCGACTTGACCCGGCCGCGGATGCGCTTTTCCACCTGCATGACTTCGATTTCGCCTTCGACGAAACCCAGTACCAGTTCACAGCGCGTAGCAACCTCCAGGGTTTCCAGCACCTTCTGGCGATCTCCGAGCCGGAGATTCAGATGGGCTGCGACGGTATCCGCCAGACGGCCATGGTCATCGATGCTGGTCAACGAAGGCAGCAGCTCAGCCGGCACCTTGCTGTTGAGCTTGGAGTACTGTTCGAATTCGGAAAGCAGCGTCCGCACGACCGCATCACGCTCGGCCTCTCCAAGGGTTCCGCTATCGTCGATCGGGGTGCAGCCGGCCCAGAGCATGTCTTCGTCGGCGTTCCAGTTTTCGACTTCCGCGCGTTCCGCACCTTCGACGAGCACCTTCAAGGTGCCGTCCGGCAGCTTCAGCAGCTGCAGGATGTTGGCAAGTGTGCCAACCGTATACAGATCATTCTCGCCGGGGTCATCAACATCCGCCGCGCGCTGCGCGACGAGCAGAATCTTGCGGTCGCTCTGCATCGCTTCACGCAGGGCATTGACTGATTTTTCCCGACCGACGAAAAGTGGCATCGCCATGTGCGGAAAAACCACAACGTCCCTGAGTGGCAGGACCGGGACCATTACTTCATTGTTGCTCATTGCATTACCGATTGGTCGTGCAGCCGTTGCCGGTGCACCGGACCCTCAGAAGTGGGGGCAAAGACTCGTCAATCAAGCACGCATGCCGTCAGCTTCGGAGCCTGCCATCGGCATGCAAGTATCAGCCCGCCTTTTTCGCTTCGACTGCTTCCGGCTTATCGGTTTGCCCGTAGACCATGTAGGGCTTGGACTGCCCGGACACCACGGCCTCGTCGACCACGACTTTTTCGACGTTTTCCAGCGACGGAATGTCGTACATGACGTCGAGCAGGATGCCTTCGAGAATGGTACGCAGCCCGCGCGCTCCGGTTTTCCGCTCCATGGCCTTGCGCGCGATTGCATGCAGCGCCTCGTCTCGGAACTCCAGTACGCAGTCTTCCATCTCGAACAGGCGACGGTATTGCTTGGTCAGCGCGTTCTTCGGCTCGTTGAGGATGTTGACCAGCGCCTCTTCGTCCAGTTCCTGCAGCGTAGCCACAACCGGAAGTCGACCGACAAACTCGGGGATCAGACCGAAACGCACCAGGTCATCGGGCTCCACCTGCCCGAGCAGTTCACCGATGCTCTTGCCATCGTCCGGGTTTTTGACATCAGCATGGAACCCGATGCCACCCTTGCGCGAACGCTGGGCAATGATCTTGTCCAGGCCGGCAAATGCCCCGCCGCAGATAAACAGAATCCCGCTGGTGTCGACCTGCAGGAATTCCTGCTGCGGGTGCTTGCGTCCACCCTGCGGCGGAACCGAGGCCGTCGTCCCTTCGACGAGTTTCAGCAAAGCCTGCTGCACCCCTTCGCCGGACACGTCACGGGTA
>JBFHON010000089.1:0-9746 GCA_041593295.1 Oceanococcaceae bacterium
AGGAGGGCCGGGGTCAACGGCAGCGAGTATGGGTGGCACCGCGCAGGAGCAGAATGATTCCAGTGGCCGGGGCGATGATAATTTCGGCCTGACACCGGAAGCCGGTGAAGCGTCTATGCTCCGGTCGGATACCCCGACCCTCTGAACCCCATGCCGGACCCCGCAAGCGAGCCACAGGCGTCACCCGCACACCGGATCGAACGCTTCACCGCCATGGGCAGTCCCTGCACCATTGCGCTGCACGGCGCCGAGCCGGAGCAGGCTGAGGTGGTGCTGCGGCTCCAGCGGGAGCGTCTGGCCCAACTGGAGGCGCGCTATACCCGTTACCGCAGCGACAGCCTGACCAGCCGGATCAATCAGGCGGCGGGAGGGCGGCAGGGCATTCCGGTGGATGATGAAACGGCGGCATTGCTGGATTATGCGCAAACCGCCTGGGAGCAGAGTGAGGGCCTGTTTGATCTCACGTCCGGGGTGTTGCGCAAGGCCTGGGACTTTCGTGCCAATGCGCTCCCCACACAGGCTGCGGTGGATGCAGTTCGCGCATTGGTGGGCTGGGACAAGGTGGAGTGGGGATGGCCGCATTTCCGGTTGCCGCAGGCGGGCATGGAGCTCGATTTTGGTGGGCTGGTGAAAGAGTACGCGGCGGATCAGCTGGCCCATCTGGCGCAGCAGCATGGCATCCACAGCGGGTGGGTCGACCTGGGCGGCGATGTGGCGGTCATTGGTCCACAACCCGGGGGCGCGGGCTGGAAAATCGGCTTGCGCGATCCGCGCGATGCCGGGCGCCCGCTGCAGGTGGTGCGGCTGAGTCACGGTGCCGTGGCCAGCAGCGGCGACTACGAGCGTTGCATGGTGGTGGACGGCCAGCGCTATGGCCATGTGCTCAATCCCCTGACGGGCTGGCCGGTGCAGGGTGTGCAGGCGGTCAGCGTCCTGTCACCGCATTGCCTGATTGCCGGTACCGCCTGCACCGTGGCGATGCTCAAGGGCGATCAGGCGCAGAGCTGGTTGCAGGATCTGGGGCTGCCCTGGGTGCTGCTGGATGACACCGGCCACTGCACCTCGGCAATCGAAACCGAGTGCTAGGTAACTATGCATATAGTTGCATATGCAAAAACAGGCTTATAAACTCGGCGCACCGTTTACACCTGACAGATCACCATGGCACTTCCCGAAATCTTCAACACCCTGCGGCTGCCCGCCGTTGCGTCGCCGATGTTCATCATTTCCAACCCGGACCTGGTCATTGCCCAGTGCAAGGCCGGTATCGTCGGTTCATTCCCTGCGCTGAATGCACGGCCGGCCGAACAGCTGGATGTCTGGCTGACCAAAATTACCGAGGAACTTGACCGCTACAACCAGGCCAACCCGGATAAGCCGGCGGCGCCGTTTGCGGTCAACCAGATTGTTCATCGTTCCAACGACCGGCTGGAGCACGACATCGAGGCCTGTGTCCGGCACAAGGTGCCGATAGTCATCACCTCCCTGGGGGCGCGCACCGACCTGAATGATGCGATCCACTCCTACGGGGGTATCACCCTGCATGACATCATCAACAACCGTTTCGCCAAAAAGGCCATCGAGAAGGGCGCTGATGGCCTGATCGCGGTCGCAGCGGGTGCCGGTGGCCATGCCGGAACCATTTCCCCGCTGGCGCTGATCTCCGAAATCCGCGAGTGGTTCGACGGACCGCTGCTGCTGTCCGGAGCGATCAGCACCGGTGACAGCATTCTCGCGGCCCAGGCGATGGGCGCGGACCTGGGCTATATCGGATCGGCCTTCATTGCTGCCAGCGAAGCCAACGCCGACGAGCGCTACAAGCAGGCCATTGTCGATGGCAGCGCTGCGGATATCGTCTATTCCAACCTGTTCACCGGTGTGCACGGCAACTACCTGCGTCCGTCCATCGAGGCCGCCGGGCTGGACCCGGACAACCTGCCCGAGTCCGACCCGTCAAAGATGAACTTCGGCTCCGGTGGCAACAGCGATGCCAAGGCCTGGAAGGATATCTGGGGTTGCGGGCAGGGCATTGGCGGAGTCAAGGCCATTGAACCGGTGTCGGCGATGGTGGCGCGGATGACCGAGCAGTACCAGCGCGCGCGGCAGCGTTTGTGCCTGGCGGCCTGAGTTCCGATGGCCCTGTCGCACGCGCTTCTGGTCACCCTGCTCGACAAGCCGCAGACCGGTTACGAGCTGGGCAAGCGATTCGACAGGACCGTGGGCTTTTTCTGGCGTGCCCGGCACCAGCAGATATACGCCGAGTTGCACCGTATGGCGGACAAGGGCTGGGTGGTCAGCGAAACCATCTCCCAGCAGGAGCGGCCGAATCGCATCGTGTATTCGGTGACCGCAGCGGGCAGAGAAGCCCTGCAGGGGTGGGCGGGGACCTATGTGTCCCCGCCTTCGGTCAAGGAAGAGCTGGTGGTCAAGCTGTTCGCACTGGGTGAAATCCCGGCCGCCACACTGGTGGAGCAGGTCCAGCAGCGATTGGCGGATCACCGGCAGAACCTGGCCATTTATCAGCAGGTCCTGGTGGACCACTACCCGGAACCGGGTCGCCTCAAGCCGCGGGCCCGCGGTCGCTATCTGGGGCTGCGCAGCGGCATTCTGAACGAGGAAACCGGCATTCGCTGGTGCGAGGAAGCCTTGCGGACTTTGCAGATGCCTTATCCGGAGCAGTCCGCCGACTGATAGCGGCAGACAGCAGCGCAGACCGCGCAGCGGGCATTCGGCCGCCGGCGCATTCTGCCGGTCGAAGCCCAACGATGGCGCGATTCAGGGGGGCACTACAATGCCGGGCATGATCCAAGGTGCTGACATCACGGCCGTCATCCTCGCGGGCGGCGCCGGCCGCCGTCTGGGCGGCATTGACAAGGGCTGGCTCACCGTCGGCGGTCGCAGTCTGGTGGAGAACCTGCTGGCCGCGCTCGAAGACCGGGTGGCCCAGGTGGTGATCAGTGCCAATACCCATCGTGAACGTTACGCGGCGCTTGGCCATGTGGTGGTGGCGGACCCACCGGATGCGCCCGGCGGCCCGATGGCGGGGGTGTTCGCCTGCTGGCCGCATGTCTCCACACCTTACATGCTGTTGCTGCCCGTGGATGCGGTCGTGGTGCCGGAAACGCTGGTACAGCGTCTGGCGGCAGCCTTGCGCGGGAACGACGCAGACCTGGCCCGGGTGCAGGTGGGTGATGACCTGCACCCCACCTGTGCCTTGCTCGACCGCAGCCGAGTGTCGCGGCCGTCGCGGGCGGGTGGCAGCCTGATGGGCTGGCAGGAGTCGTATCGCTGTGTGTCGGTGCCGGTTGACGATTCGGCGGTGCTCAGTGTCAATACGCCCGAAGAATATGCCGCGCTGGCGAAGCTCCCCGGCTAGCTGCAGGCGACCGGTTTATGACACCGGGTCAGGGCTGCGGGAACACCAGACGCTGATAGCGCAGAATGTTGCCGCGGCCCATGTAGATCAGCTCCAGGGTGTTGTCGTCACGGAAGCTGATGCCGTAGCACAGGGGGTCGGCGCTATGGTCTTCCGGCTCCACACGTAACAGCACCGGCCCCGCATCCGGTGGCGCTTCGGTGCAGCGGGGTGCGATCTGCAGGAAATCCAGGCCCAGGAAACGGCCGCCGTACATGTTGCGCATCTCCGACCCCATGACTTCGATTTCCGATAGCGGGTCATCCAGCGAGACCCAGCGGCCCTGCAACTTTGCGCGCAGCGGGGCGTAAGGGTCACCCTGGCGGTCAGCAGAAACCTGGCGCAGTGCCATTTCAACCGTGATGTCTCCGAGCAGGATGAGGTCTCCTGCGATGACCACCGGGGTATTGGTGGGGAGTGATTCCAGCGCGTCCAGCAGGGCGTCCGGCGTGGGGCCACCCCGGTAGGCGTAGTACTTCCAGCCATTGGCGTGGAACGCACAGAAATCCACCCCGTCCACGATTTCGCAGTGCTGGAACAGGGCCCGCTCAGCAAAGGCTTCACCGTAGGTTCCGGGTTCCAGCGGCGCTGTCAGCGGCAACGCACTGCCCGAGGCGCTGCCGGTGGCCGGAGCCGGGGCAGCAGCACCCATGCAGGCGCAGGCCTGCAGCGCCACGCAGCAGGCAAGGACAAACGCGGCCCGAAAGCCGATGGGTGTGTGCATGGTGTTCGCCAAAGCGGGCAGTCAGGCAGCTTAAGTGTCGCTTGCCGCTGCGGCAACCGGAGCCGGCACATCCTCTGCTGCAGGCGTATCAATGCGCCAGCCCACCAGCAGTAGCGTGGCAATGACACCTACGGCCAGTCCCTGCCAGGGCTCGAACAGGGCCAGCGCCATGCCGGTCAGCAGGACCACGCCCCTTTCGGTGGCGTCCCGGGGAATGGCCATGGCGACATACGCACAGGCGAAGCCGGTCAGCACCAGGGTCAGTGACAGCGCAATTCCCATCAGCGGCTTCAGGCCGGTCAGCATGGGCAGCAGGAAAAACATGAAGGGCAGGCCCATGACGTAATAACTGGCCAGTCCGGAGTACAGGCTGGGCATGGCCGCCGGGCCCTGCTTCCAGCGGTGGACTACCACCACGTGGACGCCCGTCCACAGGGCCCCCTGCGTGGGAAAGAACGGAGCCGTGATTGCCATCAGCACATTGCGGATGCCGATGGAAAGGTGCGACCGGTTCACATCCTTGTCGATGGGTTCGTCCGGGCGCTGAGGCTGTGCCTCGTGGAGCATTTCGTTGCCGGTGATCAGGTCGCCAAACAGGATGATGTAGCCGACCAGCGCCAGCGGCAGGCATTGCAGCAGCAGTTCAACGCTGGGCCAGCCCACCGCGAAGGGCGAGGCGATGGCAAAGACCTCCCCGACCGGGGGGATCAGGAAGCCCCACTGGATGTCGTACTCGATCTCACCGGCCAGCGGCCCCACAACGGCTGCCAGCAGGAAACCGGGAAGCAGGCCCAGGCTGGCAATGAAGGCGACGGAGCGGTTGCGTTCGCGCAGTCGTGCCAGTGGTAGCGAAAAGGTCAGTACCAGGCAGACCGCACAGGCCAGCGTGGTCGCAATCGGCTGACTGAACAGGTATTTCTCGGCATCGTCGAGCAATACCCGTTTGAAGGCGGCAATGGCCGCGCCGAGAATGATGCCGGCTTTCAGCGCCGGTGGAATCCACAGCATGAACCGCTTGCCCAGGCCGGTAACGCCGAGCAGGATGACGATCGCGGCGAAATCCAGAGACAGCGCCGTCATGGCTTGCCAGCGCTCTGCCGGCCCGGCAAAGCCGCCAATGACAAAGGTCAGTACCAGCGGTAGGGCCGGGGTGACCCAACCGGGGGCGTAGGGTTCGCCAAATACCAGCACGGCGGACGTGATCAGCACGGAGTGAATAAAGCTGGCGGCGACAGCCTGCTCGAAATTCAGACCGAAATAGCCCATGAACACGGGGACCAGAGCCAGACCGGTTGCCGCGGCAACCAGAATGCCCTGCAACGCTTCGGGCCAGAGCCACTGCACATGCAGAAACGGTACGCGCGCCGTAAACGGGCCCCAGCGCCAGCCGCGCGCATCGCTGCGACGATCGTTTGTCATTTTTGTCTCCCCAGGTCGCTCGCGCGCCATGATTGGTGCCTGCAGTGTGCCGCGTTCGCAGGCGATGCTCAAGCCGGGGGCGGGGACTCCCCCGACGTGGCCTGCGGTGAGCCGATGACCACCAGCGCGCGCAAGCGATGGCGGCCAAACTGCGACATCTTGTGGAAGTCCGCGCGTGCGATCGGAACGTCCTGGCAGTCCATCGGGCTATGCTCGCCGGTGCTCGGGTCCGGGTCGTGCAGATACAGGCACTCGTCATCAATGGCGGTGATCACGACCCAGTGCGGAGCCTTGCGCCGGTCCATGCGGTAGGTGCTGATCAGGGCGATTACCAGCTGGTTGTGCCCGATCCATTCGTCGATCTGCTGCTGGGTCACATCGTGGTAGTGGACGGCAACGCCGGTCTGCCGGGCGCGCTCCAGAAACTGCTCATGCACCAGCCCGACAACCTGTTTCTTTTGCACATCGCGGACGCCTTCCACGAACAAGGGTTCGACCCGGTTCAGGTAGACCTCGGCGGCGAAGCCGCGCCGGGCGGCGGACAGCGCCAGGCCCACGGGGTGACAGCCGCCGTGTCCGGAGGTCATGTAGATGGTGGTGGCTTCGCGCCAGATGTCGAGTTCCAGCGCGCGGTCCAGTGTCAGCTCCGGGCGCAGGGCGGCCATGGCCATCATGGTGGCCGCAGGGCCGCAGGTGAACTCCGTGGTCTGCTGATACCAGGGCACCGGCAGGTGCCGCAGGTTGGCCGGGACGTAGCGAATGCGTTTTTGCATCCGCAGGGCCGCCTGGTGGTTCTCGTAGTAGTCGTCGTAGCGGCCGAAAACCGCGTATCCCTGCCGTTGATAGAGCTGTTGCGCGGCCGGGTTGTCTTCTGCGACCTCGAGACGCATGTACAGCCGCCCGCGCTCGGCAGTGGCGGTCTCGATGGCCTGCAGCAGCTGGGCTCCCACGCCCCGGCCGCGGGCCGCAGCGGCCACGGCAAACGAATACAGGCGGGCCAGTCGGGTGCCGCGGTGCAGCAGTACCAGGCCGTATGCGATCAGCTCGGGGCCGGCGTGAGCTACCAGAAACACCCGGTTGCTGGCACTGATCCAGTGCCGGAAACGCCGACGGCTCAGGCGGTCGGTGGCGAAGCTGGCATTTTCCAGCGCACACAGCGCATCCAGGTCGGCCTCGCAGACGGGGCGCGTCCTGAGGTCGGGAGGAAGAGTCATCAACGGGGCGGGTCGCGTCAGCGACCGCGGGCCTCGAGCCGGCGCACGAACTCACCCATCAGTTGCATGTACAACTCGTCCCCCAGAAAGGCGTCTTCAACGCCGTGGTCGAGGCTGGGGTTGTCGTTTACCTCGATCACGTACACCCGGTTGCCCTGCTGCTTGATGTCGATGCCATAGAGACCGTCACCAATGACATTGGCCGCTTTGAGTGCGGCGTCCAGAACGACCTTGGGTACCTCGTACGTGGGCAGGGTCTCGAAGCCGCCACTGCTGTCGCCGGCGGCACCGTGGTCGTAGATCTGCCAGTGATCCCGGGCCATGTAATAACGGCAGGCATACAGCGGGCGGTGATTGATGACGCCGATGCGCCAGTCATAGTCGGTGAACAGGAATTCCTGGGCGATGACCAGGTCGGATTGCGCGAGGTACACCGCCAGCTGCTGTTCCAGTTCCTCGCGGTTGCCGACCTTGACCACCCCCAGCGAGAAGGCGCTATTGGGAATCTTGAGCACCATCGGGTACTCGAAGGCCGCCTCCAGCGCATCGAGCTCCGCAGCAGAGTGCCCGGAAACGATGTGCGTCTTCAGTGTGGGGACGCGCTGATAGGCAAAGGCGTCCTGCAGGAAGACCTTGTTGCAGCAGCGCAGGATGGAGGTGGGGTCATCGATGACGACCAGCCATTCCAGCTCGGCCTTGCGCGAGAAACGGTAGGTGTGGTGGTCGATTTCCGTGGTTTCCCGAATGAACAGCGCATCGAATTCCCCCAGCCGTGCATAGTCACCCGGGTGAATCAGTTCGGTGTGGATGCCCAGCTTGCGGGCTGCGCGCTCCATGCGCTTGAGGGCCTGGGCATCGCTGGGGGGCAGCTTTTCCTGCGGGTTGACCAGGATGGCCAGATCCCAGCGGCTGGCCTTGCGTCGACGCGGCCCCCGCCAGACGCCTTCGGTGAAGGCCAGCAGCCGCTCATGAAAGGATTGCCTTTCGGTCTCGCTGAGGTCGGCATAGGCACCGGCCCGGATCGCCGCGACCTGCCAGCGCTCGCGCCAGACCAGCGTCACATCCAGAATGGGGCAGGGAAAGCGCTCGAACAATTTGCTGGCGATGCCACGCAGCTCGGCGTCATCGGCCCGGCCGAAAAACACACGGAACGCGATTTCATCGGCCGAAAACACCCCCTGGCGCTTGCGGGCCGGCGGTGGGAGCGAGCCGGACTGCAGCAGGGCGAGTTCCTCGTTGCCGAGGTCGATCAGCGTGTTGACCGAGGGGATGACCTTGTGCTCGCGCGCTTCGGCCAGCAGCGAGCAGTAATAGCCCTTGCTCAGGTAGCGATCGGTACGGCACAGGTTGATGATGCGCATGCTGCGCTCGCCCTTGACGGGAAAGTTCGCCAGGTACGCATCAAAACTGAGAACGTGCTCAGCCGGGGCAATTTCCGCCCAGGGGGTCGGGTCATCAACGACAAGAAAGGTCTTGGACATCGGGCATCAGCTTCCACTAACCGGGGCCGCCGGGTACCCGGTCGGGAGGGTCCAACCGGCCGGCCGACTGGCGGTGTGCAGGCCTGGCCGGCGCATCAAAGCAGGTCTGCCCCGTTTGAGCAAGCTATTTATTCGCCGCACAGCTGGCTGGCGTGATGACGCAGGTGATCTTCAACAAAACTCTGGATGAAGTAGTAGCTGTGGTCATAGCCTGCATGCAGGCGCAGCCTGAGTTTCTGCCCGGATTCCTGAGCGGCTTGCTGCAGCGAATCGGGTAACAGCTGGCCTTTCAGAAACGGGTCTTCGAGCCCCTGGTCGACCAGGATGGCCCCGGGGTAGGGCTGCTCGCGCATCAACAGGCTCGCATCCCACTGTGCCCATTGCGCGCGGTCGGCGCCCAGGTAGTGGGAAAACGCCTTTTCCCCCCAGGGGACGGCTACCGGGTTGCTGATCGGTGCGAATGCGGAAACTGACTGCCAGCGTTCCGGTGCCCGCAGTGCACTCACCAGTGCACCGTGGCCACCCATCGAATGCCCGAAAACCCCCCGCCGCGCCGGGTCGGCGTCAAACCGGCTTTCGATCAGGGAGGGCAGCTCGTGATTGACATAGCGGGCCATCCGGTAATGGCTTGACCACGGTGCCGCGGTGGCATCGAGGTAGAAGCCGGCACCGGAACCGAAATCCCAGTCCGCGTGTTCGTTGGGCAGGTCCAGGCCGCGCGGGCTGGTATCACAGGTGACCAGCATCAGGCCCAGTTCAGCGGCGACGCGCAGCGCACCGGCCTTGATCATGAAGGTTTCTTCGGTGCAGGTGAGGCCGGCGAGAAAGTACAGGGCCGGTACCGGTTGCGTTGCAGCCTCCGGGGGGCGAAACACCGCGAAATTCATCGCGCTGTCCGTCGCCTCCGAGTCGTGGCTGTAATAGCCCACCGTGCCACCAAAACAGCGCTGCTCGGAGCGTGTGCTGAAGGCGGGCATCAGTAGACCACGACCGAGCGGATGGATTCGCCGCGCTCCATCAGTTCGAATCCTTCGTTGATGCGTTCCAGCGGCAGGGTGTGGGTGATCAGCTCATCAATGTTGATGCGGCCGTCCATGTACCAGTCCACGATTTTGGGCACATCGGTGCGCCCGCGGGCGCCGCCAAAGGCGGAGCCGATCCAGCGGCGACCGGTCACCAGCTGGAAGGGGCGTGTTGAGATTTCTGCGCCGGCCGGGGCAACACCGATGATGGTGGAGACGCCCCAACCCTTGTGGCAGCACTCCAGCGCCTGCCGCATCACGTCGACGTTGCCAATGCATTCAAAGCTGTAGTCGGCGCCGCCACCGGTCAGTTCGACGAGGTGCGCAACCAGATCACCCTCGACAGTACGCGGGTTCACGAACTCGGTCATGCCGAAGCGGCGGGCCATGGATTCCCGTTCCGGGTTCAGGTCCACACCGATGATCTTGTTGGCGCCGACCATTTTCAGCCCCTGGATGACGTTGAGGCCG
>JBFHON010000090.1:0-9692 GCA_041593295.1 Oceanococcaceae bacterium
CGCGAAACCAATGAAGCCGGAAAACTGAACGCCAATGAAGAGCTGGCACGCCTGCGGGATGCCGACATTGCCGAAGAGGTAACCAAGCTCGCCAATGAGAACGCCAGCCTCGAAGCCGCTCGGACGGTGTTCCAGAAGCTGGGTCAACAGTCGTTGTTCGACTACTTGCGATAAGGGCCTAAAGCTTTGTCGGCAGTGGTCGATAACTGGGGTGAAGGATGAATCACTGCTAGCACCAGCGGCTTCATCTCACCAAACAACATGTTCATAAGGAAGCAGAAAAATGCAAGGTATCAACACCAACCTGATGTCACTGAACGTTCAAAAGAACCTCAATGCATCATCTCAGGATCTCGCCACCTCCATCGAGCGTCTGTCGACCGGTCTGCGGATCAACAGCGCCAAGGATGATGCTGCGGGTCTGGCCATTGCCGAACGTTTCAGCACGCAGATTCGCGGTCAGCAACAGGCCATTCGCAATGCCAATGACGGCATTTCGCTGGCACAGACCGCCGAAGGGGCGCTGGACGAAGTCACCAACAACCTCCAGCGGATTCGCGAACTGGCGGTTCAGGCCTCCAACGCCACCTACACCCAGTCAGATCGTGACGCGCTGCAACTCGAAGTTTCCGAGCTGCTCTCCGAAGTGAACCGGGTGGCCGATCAGACCACCTTCAACGGGGTGAAGCTGCTGGATGGCTCGTTCACCGGGGCGGTGTTCCAGATTGGCGCCAACGCCGGCGAGAACATCACGCTGTCGAGCATCGCTGATGCCAACACCGCGGCTCTGGGCTCCGTCTCCCAGGCGAGCGGGGCGGCCATGTCGGTGGCGGCTTCCGGTCTGACCGGCTTCGGTACGGCAATCTCTGCCGGTGACTTCACGATCAACGGTGTGGATGTCGGTGCAATTGCCGCGGCTTCCAGTGCCGGTGAGCGTGCCGGTCAGCTGGCCGACGCCATCAATGAAGTCTCGGCCCAGACCGGTGTGGGTGCCAGCTATGACACCGCCACCGGGCAACTGACCCTGAACAGCGAAGCGGCGGTCACGATTGCTGGTGCGGCCCCGCTGGCAACAACCACGGGTTGGGCAGCAGGTTCGGTCGGAACGGTCAGCACCACGACGGGGATCGACACCCTGACGGTGGCCAACTACGCCGGTGCCCAGACCGCCATGAAACTGGTGGACAGTGCGCTCACCACAGTCAACAGCGCCCGCGCTTCACTGGGTGCCCAGCAGAGCCGCTTCGAGAGTGTGGTGGCCAGCCTGCAGACCTCGGTTGAGAACCAGAGCGCTTCCCGGAGTCGCATCCAGGATGCCGACTTCGCCATCGAAACCGCGAACCTCTCGCGGACCCAGATCCTGCAGCAGGCAGGTACGGCGATGCTGGCTCAGGCCAACCAGTCGCCGCAGAGTGTGCTGCAGCTGCTGGGTTAATTTCCCACGCCTCCTGAGGGCCCCGGCACGGTTGCCGGGGCCTGACCAGGAAAGGAGATCAACATGGAATTTCCCCACGTCAACGCCATCCCGCATCCCTCGGCCCAGTCCGGGGTTGTGCCGCAACTGCGGCCGGTTACGGCCGTCGAGCCGGTGGGTCGTCTGGAAACCGAAGACTCCAACCGGACCGGCAGCGAAAGCCGCTTCACGCAGAGCTACCCGCAGACCCAGCTGGGCGAGCTGGAATTCAAGGTCGATGAAAATACCGATCGCCTGGTGGTGTCGATCTACGACAGCAGCGGGGAAGTGGTGCGCCAGATTCCGGCAGAAGTTGTCCTCAAGATGGCCGAGCAGATCACCGCCGTACTGGACTCCCAGAAAGCACCGGTGACCACCAGCTCCACCACCGGAGGCGCCGCCTGAGGCGGCGAATCGCATGGCAGCAATTACCTCTTCGGGTGTCGGCTCCGGCCTGGACATCCAGTCGCTGGTGTCACAGCTGGTTGCCGCTGACCGCGCGCCGACGGCGGCACGCCTGCAGCGACAGGAATCCGCAGCCCGGGTGGAAATCTCTGCCTATGGCCAGCTGCGCAGTGCGATGGCCAGCCTGCAGAGCGCGATCAGCGGGGCTGCCGGTGATGACACCACCGAGGGCCGTGCAGTCAGCCTGTCCAGCGAAGAGTACTTTTCTGCGGATGCCGAGGCCGGTTCGGCGCTAGGCAATTACGACATCATCGTCGAGCGACTGGCGAGTACCGGGCGCTCCGTACTGCAAACGCCGACCGACCCTGCGGCCGGTCTGGGCGCTGGGACCTTTGATATCACCCTGGGCAGCGACAGTTTCTCGGTCGACATTACCGACCCGGCGACGACCCTGGCCGAGTTGCGTGACGCGATCAACGAGGCCGGCGACAACCCCGGTGTGCGCGCAACGATCATCAATGTCGACGGGGGCAGTGTGCTCTCGCTGACCTCGGATCGCCTGGGAGCCGAAAGCGCACTGACGCTTGGCGGCACCGGCGATTACGCCGCCCTGGCGGCCGATTTCAATGCTACCGAGCTGGGTGAAGATGCGCTGATCAGCATTGACGGCATGGCCCGGAGCAGCAGTACCAACACCATCAGTGACGCCATCGATGGGGTCACGCTGAATCTGCTGAAGGCCGACCCCACCGAAGCCACCATCCTGGGCGTGAACCGTGATGACAGCACGATCGAGGAATCCATTTCGGCCTTCGTGACCGCATGGAATGCTTTCGCGACCAAGACCGACACGCTGGGTGAGTACAACCCGGTCACAGGCAACGGTGGGCCGCTGAACGGTAACGCCCTGATGCGCGGCATCGAATCCCGCCTGCGCACCGAAGTGTCTGCAGGGCAGGGGCCAGACGGCAATCTGCTGGGCGGCGAGTTTGGCCTGAGTTTTGATAGCAACGGCCAGCTTTCGCTGGATACGGCCCGGCTTGCCGAAGCCCTTACAGACCGGCGCGCGGATGTCGCGGCCTGGTGGAGCGGTGACGCCGGCATGGCGGTGAAGCTGACCGATGCACTCGACAGCATGCTAGATGACGGCGCCAGCCTGAAGAGCCGCGAAGATGCACTCGAAGCGGTCCTGACCCGCATCGATGAGAGCAATGACAAGCTGGACCTGCGCATGGAGCGTGCACAGAGCCGTTATCTGCAGCAGTTCACGGCGCTGGACATTGCCCTGGCGCAGTTGCAGAGCACGAGCAGCTTCCTGAGTTCGCAGCTGGCATCGCTGACCATCAGCACCTCCTGAAAAAAATGACCTCGGCCCTCAAGTCTGTGGCCGGGGTGCCGATAACTACATCAGAACATGAAACGGAAGCCTCTCTGATGTATACCGCCAGCTACTCCCCTCAAGCCGCCGCCAGCTCCTACCAGACCGTTGACGTGCAGACCGCATCGCCGGTTCGTCTGGTGGCCATGCTCTACACCGCACTGGATACACGGCTGGCCGCAGCGCAGTCGCTGGCCGAGCAGGGATCGCCGGAAGCCAGCACCATGCTGATGAAGGCGCTGGACATCATTGCCGAGTTGCAGGCTTCGCTGGACCTGACCCAGGGTGGTGAAATCGCCGGCAATCTGTACAGCCTGTACCAGTACGCAGGCCAGCGTTTGCGCCAGAGCGACGACCGAGAAGCCGCCATTACGGAGATTCGCAAGGTATTCACGCCGCTGGTGGCGGCCTGGAAAGAACTGGCCGAGCCGGGTGCCGGCTACAACCGCACGATGGCGGAAATGGTGGCCTGATGCCGGCCCCGTCTGTGGGCAAGCCGGCTTCCAGGTAAGCGCAGAGACCCATGTGAAAAACCCCTGCCACGGCAGGGGTTTTGCGTTGTGGATTGGGGGTTTTTTAGCAGCCTCAAGTTTGTTTCGCGGCGGCCGATAACCAGTCTGGAGCAAGAGCAAGGACCGATGTCCTGATCCTGCTCAAGGCTCATTATTTCCACCAGAGGAACACACCAATGCAAGGTATCAATACCAATATCATGTCGTTGAATGTTCAGAAGAATCTGAACAATTCATCGGCCAGTCTGGCCACCTCGATCGAACGTCTGTCGACCGGTTTGCGGATCAACAGCGCAAAGGACGACGCCGCCGGCCTGGCCATTTCCGAACGCTTCTCCACGCAGATTCGCGGGCAGCAGCAGGCCATCCGTAATGCCAATGACGGCATTTCGCTGGCCCAGACCGCCGAAGGGGCGCTGGACGAAGTCACCAACAACCTGCAGCGGATTCGCGAATTGGCCGTTCAGTCGTCCAATGCGACCTACACGCAGTCGGATCGTGATGCGCTGCAACTCGAAGTGTCCGAGCTGCTCTCGGAAATCAACCGGGTTGCGGACCAGACCTCTTTCAACGGCGTGAAGCTGCTGGACGGGTCCTTCTCCGGTGCGGTATTCCAGATCGGTGCCAACGCTGGTGAGAACATCACCATCTCTTCCATTGCCGATACCAATACCGCGGCTCTGGGCTCGGTCTCACAGGCTGGCGGGGCCGCCATGTCGGTGGCCGCTTCCGGCCTGACCGGTTTTGGCACGGCGATTTCCGCCGGTGACTTCACGATCAACGGGGTCGATGTTGGTGCGATCGCTGCCGCATCCAGCGCAGCTGAACGTGCTGGACAGCTGGCTGACGCCATCAATGAAGTCTCAGCTCAGACCGGCGTCGGCGCCAGCTACGACACGGCAACCGGTCAGTTGACGCTGAACAGTGAAGCGGCGGTAACGATCGCCGGTGCTGCGCCGTTGGCCACGACAACGGGTTGGGCGGCCGGCTCGGTAGGTACGGTGACAACCTCCACGGGTATCGATACCTTGACCATTGCCAATTACGCCGGTGCGCAGACGGCGATGAAACTGGTCGACAGCTCGCTGACGACCGTTAACAGCGCTCGGGCTTCACTGGGTGCGCAGCAAAGCCGCTTCGAAAGCGTGGTGGCCAGCCTGCAAACCTCGGTGGAAAACCAGAGTGCATCACGCAGCCGGATCCAGGACGCGGACTTTGCCGTGGAAACTGCAAACCTGTCGCGGACCCAGATCCTGCAACAGGCGGGTACGGCAATGCTGGCGCAGGCCAATGCGTCGCCGCAGAATGTCCTGAGTCTGCTGCGTTAATCCCGCAGTGTCCTGAACTGACCCGGGGGCCCTGGCCATCGCCAGGGCTCCTGGGTACAGGAGTGGAATGATGGATATTTACACTGCAAGCCGGGCAACCCAGCCGGTTGCCAGTGGCGGTTTTGGAGCCGATGGGCGTGCCGGTGCTGTCAAGGAAGCACCAGACAAGACCTATCGCGCGAACCTGGAGACAAGGGCGGATGTCTCGCAAACCGCCAACCCTTTACACCGGGCTGGAGAAATCCAGTTCCGGATTGACCAGGAAGCCGACCGTCTGGTGGTTTCCGTTTTTGACCAGCAGGGTGCTCTGCTGCGTCAGATACCTGGCGATGTTGTGCTGCAGATGGCAAAACGACTGGAACAGGTATTGTCCGATGGCAGCCTTGGGCTGCATGCCGAAGCCTGATCCGCTTCCCGGGTTTTGGCAGGGAATTCGCCTCGGCAGTCATGCCGGGGCTTTTTCTTTTATAGGGCGTCAAGTATTGGTCGGGCCGGTCGATAACCTCCACAGATCAACAGCAATGTGTGCCATGACTTTCTCGATGATGAACCCCAGCGAGCCCATTCAGTTCTCCACGCAGCCGGCGTCGGCTTCATCCGGGTCCCAACCCGCGGCGGTGCTCAGCCTGCTGTATTCCACCCTCAGTGCCCGGCTGGCGCAGGCGGCGTATGCTGTCGGTACTGGCAAGAGCGACAGTGAGGCTGCCTTTCGCCAGGCGCAAAACATCCTCGCGGATGTGCGTGAGTCCATTGATCCCGAAGGTGGAAGTCTGACGGTCAGACACCTGCGAACCTTGCTGGCCTATGTCGCCGAGCGCCTGGCGCTGAGCGATGATCGACTGGCCGCATTGACCGAGGCACGGCAGCTGGTTGACCCGATCGCCCGCGCGTTTGCCGAGCTCGCCGAGGCCGGCAGCACGGATCCGCTGCGCCCGGCGCTGCTTTCCTGATCGCTCTGCCTTTCCAGCATGGGCCCCAGCTATACCACTCATCGCCCGGTGCGGTTTGTACCCGACGGCGCTGAGCCGACTTCGGCGGATGCCTTGCGGGTGCTGACGGCTGTGGCGGCGCTTGAACACAGTGATACCAGCGGGCGTGGCGAAGCCGGAGATGGCACGTCGCCCGAGTTGCAGGAAATCCGGGCGCGTCTCGACCTGCTGGTGGCTCTGGTGACCCAGCTGCATTTGCGGGATGCGACCGGGCTGCTGCCCGACAGGGCGGAGATCACCATCTCCGCAGAGCAGATCGAGTGGGTCTGCAAGGACACCACCCCAAAGGGTGCGGGTGTGCTGGAGTTGTATCTCAGCGATGCCTACCCGGAGCCCCTGCGACTGGCCGGGGAGGTCAGCCTGCAGCAGTCGGCTGCGGACGGGGAAGAGGGCATGAAGGTGGTTTTTCGTCCACAGCCTCTGGACGACGATGTCGATGACGCGCTCCGGCGTCATGTTTTCCGCCACCATCGCCGTGAAATCGCCCGCAAGCAGGTGACGCCAGTGGCACGCTAATTGCGGCCGGGGGTAAACGCCAAGCCCTTGACGTTTCCATGACGCCGATTCCGGGAAAGTGACACCCAAGGCCTGACGGGATTTTGTCTCGCCAGGCCAACTGGAATCGCATTCACGGAGATCAGGACTATGCGTCAGAACATCGGCATGACCATGGGGCAGCAGCTGGGAATGACCCCGCAGCTGGCGCAATCGATTCGGTTGCTGCAACTCTCTTCACTGGAGTTGTCGGCGGAGCTGAATCAGGCACTGGATGACAACCTCATGCTCGAACGCGAGGAAGACGAGGACGTCGAGGTCAACGCCGTCGATGATCTGGCAGAAGGCTCCAGCATGGAGCTGCATTCCACGGCCAGTCGCGCCGATGACGACGATTCCGACATGCTCGAACGCCGCACGGTGGCCGATCGCCAGGACGTGCACATGCGCATCCTCGAGCAGGCTTCGATGGCCTTCGAAAACGAAACCGATCGCATTATCGTGTGCGAGATCTGTGCCACCACCGATGATGCCGGCTATCTGCAGGCGACGATCGAGCAGATTGCCGAGCGTCTTGACGGTGTGAAGGGCGTCAGTCTCGATCGCATTGAAAGTGTGCTGGAGCGTACCCAGCGGCTGGACCCACTGGGTTATGCCGCGCGCAGCCTTTCCGAGGCGCTGCGTGTCCAACTGGAAGAGCGCCTGATGGACGGGGATGGCGATCCGGACCTCATCAACGTCGCGCTGTCGCTGGTGGACTTTCACCTGGATGACATCGCCGCCAAGCGATGGACGGCGCTGGCATCCGCATTGAAGGTTCCGGTGGAGTGCGTGCTGCAGGCCGTGGGCATGATCCGCGGGCTCAACCCCAAGCCGGCTGCTGAAGTTGCCGATACCCAGTACGTGAGCCCGGATGTCCGGGTGGAACCCAGCGAACGCGGCTGGTCAGTCCGTCTGAACGACCGGGCCTTGCCGCGGCTGCGGGTCAACCCCGAATATGCGCGCGCAGTCGAAGGTGACAAGTCGGCCCGGGCACTGAAAGACCAGTTGCAGGAAGCCCGCTGGCTGCTGCGCAGTGTGCAGGTCCGGCAGGACACGCTGCTCGCGGCGACCGAGGCCATTTTCCGCCGCCAGTCGGCCTTCCTCACCCGGGGCGAAGTGGGTCTGGGGCCGCTCACGCTCAAGGACATCGCGGAAGAGATTGGTGTGCACGAGTCCACGCTGTCACGGATCACCACCTCGAAATACGTGGAAACACCGCGCGGAATCTATTCGCTGAAGCATTTCTTCCCCAGTCAGCTGACTGCGGCTGAAGGGGTGTCGGCGTCGGGCGCATCGGTGAAGGCGCTGATCAAGCGTCTGGTCGATGCCGAACCGGCCGAAGCTCCGCTGCGCGATGTGGACATTGCCGCGATTCTGGCGCGGCGTGGAATTTCCATCGCACGCCGCACGATTGCCAAGTATCGTGAGGCCATGGGAATCGGCTCATCCAAGGAGCGGGTGGCCGCCCGGAAAATGCTGACCCGTCCCGTGTCGCGAGGCGCGGGCTCGGCAGCAACGCACAATTCGACCCCGGCGACCGTTTAAGGAACTGCTGCAATGACGCCTTTACGTACGATTCTTGTTGATGATCACGCGGACTTCCGGAGGCTGGCGCAGGCCCTGCTGTCGGAGCTGGAAGCCGTGGAACTCGTTGCCATGGGGGCCGATGGTGAAGAAGCCGTGCGGCTGTGCGAAGAGCACCGCCCGGATTTGCTGCTCTGTGATATCGCCATGCCGCGCATGGGTGGCATCCAGGCCACGCGCCTGATCAAGGCACAGGACCAGCCGCCGATCGTTGCGCTGGTCAGTGTCTACGGCGACTCCGAGCATCGCGCCCACGCCCAGGCGGCGGGTGCAGATCACTTCATTAACAAGGTTGATTTTCTCCCGTCGGTTGCCGAACTGGTCGAGAAAGTGATGGAGAAACACAATGCCTGAATCCCGTGTTCTGGTGCTGGACAAGAATCAGGAGCGCGCGCGGGAGATGGCGGCGATTCTGAACTTCCTCGATTTCACGCCGCTGGATTTCAGCACCTTGCAGGAGGTGAAGGATGAAAACCTCGCCCCGCGTGATTTTCTGGCCGTGGTGCTTGGCGCTACCGAGCTGGGTGGCAGCCATGATGCCGTCACCTGGCTGCGCAAGGACCCCCAGCACGCCCCGCTGTTGCTGATGCCGGAGTACGGTGACGATACCCTCGGCATGGATCCGGCCGATGTCTGGCATCTGGCCTATCCGGTGCAGCAGTCCCAGCTCACCGAAATCCTGCGCCGCGTCAGCATTCGCCTGATGAATGCCGACATGGAGTCGGATGCAACGCTGGAAGGGCCGACCGGCAATGCACCGGCGATTGCCCGGGTGCGGCACATGATTGGTCAGGTTGCCAGCTACGACACCTCGGTGCTGATCACCGGCGAGTCGGGGACCGGCAAGGAAGTGGTCGCCCGTGCCATCCATGCCCAGTCGGCGCGCCGCGCGATGCCCTTTGTGGCAGTCAACTGCGGGGCGATCCCGGCTGACCTGCTCGAAAGCGAGCTGTTCGGTCACGAGAAAGGCGCCTTCACCGGGGCGATCAGCACCCGTCAGGGCCGCTTCGAGATGGCCGAGGGTGGCACCCTGTTTCTGGATGAAATCGGCGACATGAGTCTGCCGATGCAGGTAAAGCTTTTGCGGGTGCTGCAGGAGCGCAGCTTCGAGCGTGTCGGCAGCAACCAGACCCGGCATTGCGACGTGCGTATCGTTGCCGCGACGCACCGCAATCTGGAAGAGCGCATTGCCGAAGGACGCTTCCGCGAGGATCTGTTCTACCGCCTGAACGTGTTTCCCATCGAAACACCGGCACTGCGCGAACGGGCCGAGGATCTTCCCGTCCTGATCAATGAATTTGCCGAACTGAACGAGCAGAAGGGCCGGGGGCGACTGCGCCTGTCCCGGGATGCGGTGCGGGCCCTCCAGGCCTACGCCTGGCCTGGCAACGTGCGCGAGCTCTCCAACCTCATCGAGCGACTGGCGGTATTGCACCCGAATGCCGAGGTCACTGTCGACATGCTGCCCGATCGCTATCGGCCCGAGCCCGGCACACCCGTCGCGGC
>JBFHON010000091.1:0-9689 GCA_041593295.1 Oceanococcaceae bacterium
GAAGGAGCAGGACTATTCGGCAGTGCTGATGGACCTGCGGATGCCCGAGATGGACGGTCTGGAAACCACCCTCCGAATCCGCCGCATGTCCGGTAGCAGGGCCCGGGTGCCTGTCATTGCGATGACGGCCAATGTCAGCGCAGCAGATCGGGAGGACTGCCGATTGGTCGGCATGAATGACTTCATCGCCAAGCCCGTCAACCGGGAGAAGCTGATGGCCAGCCTGCGCATGTGGTGCCCGTCGCTAGCCCCGAATCACACGCCCCCGGGACACTGAGCGATGGCGCCCCAGCCTTGGCAGGACGCGCCCGCCTAAAGTGCACCGTCCGCGCGCAGGGTATCGATGAGCAGCGCTCGGGCCACGCGATCCTCAAGCGTTGTGGGGGCTTCAAGCCGCATGCGCTTCAGGTACGGTGCTGCGGTCGCCGGCGGCGTCCCTGAGCGCAGCGCCTGCAGCAGCAGCCGCCAATTGGGTGTGGTTGCAGCCTGTTTGCGGACCTGTTTCAGGGCCTTGCCGAGGATGCGCTCCTCGTCGGTGAAGTCGCAGCCGAGCGGGAAGGCGGGGAATACCTCCTGCGTATCGAAGGCCGACACCATCTTTTCCAGCTGCTCCGGGGTGTTGTTGCGGTAGGCCGCGGGGATCTCGTAATCCGCTTCGATCTTGCCGGCCCGCTTGGCCTGCTCCAGCAGCGCGGGCTGGAAACGCGAGTCGGCGACATTGAGCATGGCCTTGGCGACCTCGGCATCGGTCCGTGAGCGCAGGTCGGCAATGCCGTATTCGGTGACGACAATGTCGCGCAGGTGCCGGGGAATGGTGCAATGACCGTAGCTCGCGACGATATTGGAGCGCGGCGGCGCACCGTCGGTTTCGCGAACCGCCCGGACCATGAGGATCGAGCGCCCGGTCAGCAGCTGGTGGGCCATGGCGACGAAGTTGTACTGTCCGCCAACCCCGGAGATGACCCGGCCGTCGGCCAGGCCGTCGGACACCACGGCCCCGGACAAGGTAGCCATGATGCCGCTGTTGATGAACCGGGCGTGGACGCGCTGTGCCTTGTACAGCGCGGGATTGTTGTCGAGCTGGTTGATGTTGTAGACGCCGGTCATCCAGAACAGGCGCCGCTCGTCATCCGGCATGTCGCTGAGGGCCGCATAGAAGTCCCGCGGTCCCAGGAAAAAGCCGCCGTGTAGCACCACGCCATTGCGCAGGCGTGTACCCAGACATTTCTGATTGAGCTTCTCCCGCGATTCCGGAATGGCGAGGTTCGCCATGATCCGTTCACCGTCCGGGGCGATGATGTGCCCCAGTTCGTAGCGGCAGTCATCGTGAAACAGGCCGTGGTACTGCAGGGTGTTGAACTCCTGCGTGCGGATCACGCGTTCCCCGTCGCGCTCCATCAGGTCGAGCATTTCCGGGGTCACTTCTTCGGTCACCTGCTTGGTGTTGAGCAGGTGCTGCAGGATTTCGTCATCGTAGACCCGGCGTTTCAGAATCCCGGCCTGATACAGGTGCATGAAACCGTCAACGAACATTTCGGTGGCGCCATACACACCGTCGGCAAAGGGCGCGCGGCCTCCTGCACGGTCGATCAACTCGCCGGACTGTGACTCGGTCCCCGTGGCCTCGAGCAATTTGCAGTAGGTGGCATTGTCGTGCTGCCGAAGCTTGGCCGCGTGGACGATGGCATCCCCCAGCGCGCCTATGCCGATCTGCAGGGTTCCGCCATCCTTGATCAACGCGGATGCGCGCAGGCCGATCAGGTAGTCCGGGGTCGTGACCGACAGTTTGGGTGTCGAGAACAGTGTGGTCGTGTGCCGGGGGTTGTCCAGAATGACATCGAAGGTGTCCGCCGCGACCTCGGCGTCGTGGAACATGTAGGGCAGGTTCTGATTGACCTCGGCCACGACCACATGGGGTCGGCCACTGGCCTTCAGCAGTTCGAGCAGTTCGGGGCCGGTATCGGGGTTGCTGGACAAGCTGTAGCGCTCACCCGACGGGGTTTCGCGCCGGCACACCAGCTGGGCGGCGACGTTGCAGCCCTGCTCGAGCACGTCACGTGCGGCGTGCGTGTAGTTGGAGCTGATGTAGTGCTGCTGCGCATGCGCGTTCTTGAGCCGGCTTCCCGGCCGGAAGAAGAACTCGATGACCTCGACATTGGCCGGCAGGGTGCCCGCATTGAGATCTTTTGCGTAGGTGATATCCGGGCAGTCACCAAAAACACGCTCGACAAAGGGTTCCAGAAAGGCCTTTTCCAGCCCGCTGCTGCCGGTCGGTTTTTCCAGCGTGAGTGCAGTCAGGATGCGCAGATGGATCTCCGGGTCGCGGCAGGCCCGTGCGTACAGGGCGTTGATCAGGGCGACGGGTTTGCCCAGACCCAGTGGCATGCCAATCGAGATGCGCTTGCCCACACGGCGAATGATCTCGTCAACACAGGTTTCGGCTTCAGGATGTACGGCTGGCATGGAGTTCTCCCCGGATATGGCCGAGTGTGGGTGGTGGCGATGAACGCGAAGTTGACCGAGATCAACTGCGGGGGTACGGCTGCCGCGCACAATCGCATGGCACTCGCCACCAGTCGAAGTTTCATGATGAGGGATCAGGCGCGGGCTTTCAGCCGTTGCGGTGTGTCCGTGATGAATTGCAGCGCGGGCTTAGAAGTAACGCGCCAGCCAGAGTCGCGCACGCAGACCCCAGCCGGTCGAGTAGCCGACGCTGCGAAAGGCGATGCTGCCATCGGGCCGGAGAATGAAGCTTGTCGGTACGGCCGTGATGCCGTACTGACTGGCGATGACGCCTTGCGGGTCCACCACCGCAGGGAATACTCGCTGCTGCCGGCTCAGGTGCTGGGCGACGGCGCGGGCATCTCCCGACTGGTAGGCGACGGTCACGGTGCGCCCGTTCCGGGCGATGGCCTCGATTTGGTCATCCATCATTGCGCAGACACCGCACCAGGTGGCCCAGAAGTGCAGCAGCAGTGGGGTGTCCGCAGCCTGCAGGGTGCCGGCCAGGTTCAGGGCTCCCGTTCCATCGGCAAGTTCGCCATCAAAGGCTGGTGCTTCGCCATCGACCAGCGTGCGGTTTTGCCAGATGCCGACCAGCAGCACCGCCAGCGCGATGAATGCCACATCCCGCAGGATGCTGCGAATGCGTTTTGCGAGAGACTTGCGGGGGGCGTTGATGGAGCGCTCCGGGCGGCAGCGGGTGGGAAATGGTAGCGAACTTTCAAGTAAACACGGCGTCCAGAGCCATCGCCGGGGTGCAGGGTCTCGCCCGCGGCAGACGACGCCTGAGGTGCGGGATGCGAAGGGGCGTGATCATCGCGCTGGCACTGCTCATGCCCTTGGCCTGTGTGACCAATGAGGCGACCTACAAGGCCTGGGAACACTCGCGGATCGCCAATTGCAAGCAACGCTTCAGCCCGTATGACCCCGAGCTTGAGCGTTGTCTTGAGCAAGCGCAGCTTCCCTATGACGAGTACGAAGATCACCGACAGCATGACGAGCCGAAGGCGGACGGACCTGCGGAGTAGGTCTGGTCATCAGCTTGGTCTGGTGGCGCTGGAATACGTGGTGATCGAGAGCCTGCTGGCCGTGGCCATTATTCATTTCGGACCGCTGTACACGACATTCTTCAGCGGGCTGTTCGAGCAGGTCCTGCGCGTCCTGGGCCAGGTCTGACCAGCGGCTCCGGGGGAAGCCCGGGCCGGGTTCTATCCGTCAACTGCTGAATATTCGCGACTTGTTGGCCCCTGTGGGGCTCTCTAGAATGGCACCCGACCATGAATAAACTGCTGCGCCCGAGACAGCGCAGACACTGGAGAACAACGCGTGAGAATTTTAACTGCTGCCGGTATTTCGGCGGCCTTGTTTGTGTCTGCCTGCGATGGTGGGCGTTCGGACTTTGATGCCACGCCGCGGGACACCGCGCAGCGGGCGTCCGGGTGCTCACTGGATAACGGCGAATTTGTTGCCGAATGGACCGGGACCATCGGCGTCGCCGTGCTGGGGACGGATGTCAGCGGCGCCGAGCAGATTGACCAGTTCAACCTGCCCGCAGATTGCGATTATGCGTCGGTCAGTGTCGACATTAGCTGGGATACTCCGGCCGGTACCGACCTTGACGTCCAGGTTACGGCTCCGGACGGATCTGCAGCGGCGGCCGAAACCGGCGCGTCGGGCGGCGAGTCGGTGGTGCTCACCGGGCCGGTTCCGGGCGGGGAGTACAGCGTACGTGTCTGGGGTTACAACAGCGTTGACACGAGTTTCAGCGGCCGTCTGGTTGCCGTTGCGAGCGCTGCGGACGGCGGCGCGGGCAATGATGTTGCAGGGGTTGCCGGTGCGGATGCCGAAGCGCTGGCCGGCAGTGGCAAGGCGGCGGATGACGTGGTTGTCGTTGCCGTCATCGACAGCGGCTTGAACCCCTATCACTGGGATTTTCTGGCCGAGAAGATGCCTCAGCACAACAACACCACCCCGGTGGATGATCTGCCGCTGGATCGTGACCCGGCAGAGTGGATCGCCGGGCACCCGGGCGCTGCCGCGTTTGCCAGCTACGAGCGGCTCGACCTTTCCGTGGCGGAGGCGGGCCTCAGCGCCGGCGCGAAGCCCAGCGAACTGCACGACAAGGACGCGGCCCAGTGGGGGCGCATTCGCTACTCCGAAGGCACGACCAATGCTGATGTGAACATGTACTGGATGCCTGGCACGAAGGTCATCGGGCATGTGGCCTTCAGCGGTGCCTTCGGTGTGGTCGAGCCGACCACCTCGCATGCGGTCGATGGCCTGATTGGCCGCTCGACCGGGCCGGTAGACACCTTTGCCACCGAAAGCCACGGCATTGGTTCTGCCAGTGTCAGCGTGGGCAACATCCACGGCAGTTGCCCCAGTTGCGTGCTGGTCTATGTGCACGGGCCTTCGGAATGGGCCAACGAGTGGGTCGCAAGCCAGGACTGGATCGACCTGCAAACCAACTCCTGGGGACTGTCGCTGACCGGTGCGGCGGTACGGGACAACATTTATGCCGGCAGCGATACCAATGCTCAGCGTGAAGCCGTCGAGCGCGGTCAATCCTGGTTCCAGTCCGCGGGCAATGGTCTGGCCAACGCCTTCACGGTGCCCAGCACGACCCTGCTCAGCAGCCAGAAGGGCCCGGACTGGATCGTTACGGTCGGCGCCATCGAGCCTGAAGGTTCCAGCGTCGGTCACAACCGCCCGGTTGATCTGTCCAGCGTGGGGGCCGGCTATCCCTCAGCCACCGGCGGGGGTGATTCCGTCACCGCAGAGGGCAATTTCAGCGGCACTTCCAACGCGACCCCGGTGATTTCCGGAATTTACGGCGAGGCGCTTTACCGGGTGCGCCGCTACCTGGACGGGCCGAGCCGGGTGCAAAAGGATGGCGTGGTTGCACGCGGTCCTGCCGGCTGCGCAGCTGCCGTGCCGGATTGCCCGCTGGCCGATGGGGAACTGACGGTGCACGAACTGCAGCAGGCACTGTTCGAAAACGCCCAATACTCCGCCGGGGGCACGACGCTGCTGTATCAGATCGGTGGTCCGGACATTCCGGACTCGGAAAATACCGCCGAGCTGGAATTCGTCTCCGAAGGGCATGGCAGCTACTACGGCCGTCTGCTCGGCGATGAGAACTATTACACCGACATCAGCAACATCGTGGACACGGTGCGCGGTGTCCGGGAAACGCAGCTGAGTGCCGAGCAGGAAGCCTGGCTGGTCGCGGACTCCCTCTGCCGGCAGAGCATCTGGGGCAGCTGGGATCATGGTTACTACGATGGGACCAATCTGCCGGACCTGGACCCGGAATGGCCGATTCGCATGTTCCTGTCCGATGGTTGCCCGCTGACACTGCCGCTGGCGGTCGAGGCGTTGCTGCTGTATTCGGACGCAACGGCTCCGCTGGACCCCTGACGGGGCGCGGACTCAGCGGCGTGGGCGCGCCTTCGGATAGGCCAGAAGGCGCGCGCACTCTTTCCAGACCTCCGGGTTGACCGGCAGGCCGAAGTGCGACCCGCGGACTTCCACGTTGCGGGTATGCGGGCGATCCGGCTCCAGCGAGGCTTTCCACGGCACGATGCCGTCACTGCGGGTATAGATCGCGGAACACGGAACGGGCGGCGGCTCACGTCGACGCGCCTGTTCTTCGGGGTCGGTCTTTTTCGGCGCCTTGCGGTTGGTGAGGCGATACAGTGCGCTGATCGTCAGGTTGTCACCATCCTGGATCGGGCTGCCGAGTGTGATCACCTGCCGCACCTTTTGCGGTTGCCGGCGTGCAAGTTCGCGCGCAAAAACGCCCCCCAGGCTCCAGCCAACCAGGCTGACGGTCTCGCCATCCTCGGCGTATTGCTCATCCAGCAAGGCGTTGAGGGCCTGGCCGACCTCACGGGTCATGCCCATGTTGCGTCCCAACCCCCAGCTGCAGCAGCGGTAACCGGTGCTGCACAAGGCCTTGACCAGCGGCGCAACGGCGGCGTCATCGCCGAGGAAGCCGGGAATCACGATGACCCGGTGGCCATCGCCACGCTCCATTTCCGGAGCTTTGCGGAGCAGACGCCCCACGGTGTATTCCGCAACGGCACGGCCTTCAAAAGGCAGCCAGAGCCAGGGCGGGCTGACCTTGAGGGTGTCGCTCATCAGATAACTCCTCGGCGCTGCAGCACCAGTACACCCAGATATAGTGCCAGCCCCAGCAGGCCAGCGACCAGCCCCTGGGTGATCTGCGTCTGCAGTTCCTGCCGTTCCGCATCCATGTACTCCTCGATTTCGGCGCGGATGCGGGCCTTGTCATCAACGCGCTGCTGGGCATCCGGCATCGGGTTGCCGGCCTTGTCGGCACGTGCCAGATCCAGGGCGTAGTTCAGTTCCACCGCCAACTCGATTTCCTGCGGGTCGGGAACGGGGGCATTCTGCAATTCGTACCAGCGATAGGCCGCCAGAGCAAAACCCACACACAACAAAAGCGCGGGGAGTACCCGAGGATTAGAAAAAAGCATGTCGTCCGATAGCTGTCAGTGCAACCGGGGATTCTAAGCGGTGGCTGCGCAGCTGTCCGCCGAGGCGATGGCGGGGCGTCTTACAGCGGTTTCTTCGGCGGCGGTGCGACGATCACTTCGGTGTCACTGAAGCGGTCGTGCAGGGTGCGCCGGCGATCATCGAGGTACATCGCCAGAACGCCAATGCCCATCAAGCCCCAGCTGGGTACGGCCAGAATCAGGCGGATCACGGCATGTCGCACATCAACCGGCCCGCCATCCGGTCGACGCACCTGCAGTCGCCAGGCGCGCATGCCGAGCGTCTGGCCACCATGGGTCCAGAACACCACAAAAAACAGCCCGGTCAGGGTGTAGAGAATGACCGTGAAAACGGGGCTTGCGGTGGCTACGGCTTCACCGCCGGTGAAGGGCAGGGCCGCGAAGCCAACCAGAAACCACAGTGCGATGACCAGCAGGCCGTCGTAGATTCCTGCTGCCAGACGCCGGATCAGCGGCGCCGGTCGAACAACTGCCGAACTCACGCGATGGGGTGCAGGGTGCCTGCCAGAGACGCCACATACAGCGACAGGTCTGCGGGCGGCTGCTCTGTCTGTCGTTCCATTGGTGTGTGCAGGATGCCGGCCTCGATGAAGTCGTCGCCACAGGCCGTGAACCCGGCCCGCTGGTAAAAGGCCACGGCATCACGCTGCGCATGCAGGCTGACGCGTGCGATCCCGCGCTTGGCTGCGGCCGCCATCAGTCCGTCAAGAACGATCCGGCCCAGGCCCTGGCGGCGCCACTTCGCAGCGACCGCCATGCGGCCGATACGACCTTCCGGAAGCATCCGGCCGGTCGCGACGGGGGTGCCGTTGTCGGTGATCAGGATGTGTGTACAGTCGGTGTCCCGTTCATCCAGCTCGATGGCCCGGGGGATGCCCTGTTCGTCGACGAACACCTGCGTGCGGAGCTGGCGGCAGGCGTCGAGATCACCCGGGTGCTCGGGGTCGATGTAGTGGATTTGCAAGCTCATGCGCGGTTGCGCCTCCGGCGCAGCAAGCCAAAGCCCAGCAGTACCCACCCGGCGGCCAGCGGCAACGCGCCGCCACGGGTCAGCGCACTGCTGCGCGCGTCGGTCTCGATCAGCGAGCGTTTCACCTGGGCCTGGGCGGTGCTGGTTACGCCATTGCGGTCGATCAGCACATAAGTAATCACATCGTCGCCGCTGCCGGCGGGTGTGTACAGGATCTTCTGTCCGTCCACCTGCACCTGACCGCTGGCGGCCGTTGCCGACAGTACCGTGAGGGGGCGGGCGCCGAAGTCGTTGTTCAGCACGCTCAGCGGCACCGTGCGACTGATGCTGGATGCCATCAGGAAGGTGTCGTCAGTGGCCTGGGTATTGGCTTCGGCCGGGTCCAGGCCGCTGATCTGGGATTCGCCGGTGTTGTCGGCGTCCAGCCAGGCCTGCAGCTGCGCATCTGCGTCGCTGTTGGTATCCCAGCCGTAGTCGAGGCGGCCGTAGACATCGCCACCACCAGGGTTGTCACAGGAGGAGTTGCCCCCGGAAAGCTGGCCGACGACCCGGCCGCTGTCGTCAAACAGCGGGGCGCCGCTGGAGCCGGGCTCGGTGATACCTTCACTCCAGTACACCTCCCAGCTTTGCACGGGTTCACCATCCACCAGTGCGCGTGTTTTCTGCGGCCGGTCATCAAACAGGCTGATGCGCTTTTCGTCGCCGCTGGGGTGGTGCACGCTGGCGCCATTGTTGAAGGCGTTGCCGCGGCTGTCCCAGCCGGCGTAGTAAACGTCGTAGCTCGCCGGCGGAACATCGTCCAGTTCGATCAGGGCAAAGTCCGGGTCGGGGCTGCTGGCCAGCAGCGTGGCGCCGGACTGGTTCTGGTCGAGCTGTCCATTGGGGTTTCCGCCGCAATTGCTGGTCTCGTAATTCCAGTAGATCACGGTGGCATCGGCGTTGCCGGTGGTCAGCCCGCAATGATCGGCGGTCAGGAACAGCGGCTTGCCATCACGCGCGGTGTTGTTGAGCAGTACACCGGAGCACAGGTGTTTCCCGTCGATGGTAATGCGCGCGGTCGAACGGATTTGCGGGGTCCAGGAGTCGCCTTGTGGGCAGACCGTGTCGATGTTGCAACTGCCGGATTTCTGCATCGCACTGATGGAGCGAAAACCGTGCTGCACGCGGTTGATGGCAATGTAGGGGGCGATGAAGCTGCTGTCGGCCAGCTCCACTTCGATGGTCAGGGTGTCGCCGGGTACGATGGGTGTCTGAAATCGCGTGCGCTCGGCGCCCAGGGAGGACTCCGAGTACACCACCCCGTCGGCGTCAGCAATACGGAGCAGTGATCCGGCAGGCAGGCGCAGGTTCACCAGGCTGGCGCTCAGGGAAAGCGCATCGTCCGAGGTGAAGCGCATGCGCCAGATGCGCATGCCGTCGCGCCGCAGCCAGGTGCCGTCGCGCGCGGAATTCGCGTCCGTATCGACATCCACGGCGTACTGAAGTGCGCCACTCGGTCCGCTCGGGCGGGCCAGCGCGTCCTGGATCAGGTCCGGGGCCGGTGACAGCGCATGGGCAGTCAGCTCGGCAAGGTTGGCGAGTATGGGGCGGGTAATCGCGCCCGCTTGCATGCTTGTGGCAAGCGTGACGGCGAGGATCAAGGTTCTGCGCATCGTCCAGACCAGCAGATTAAAAAA
>JBFHON010000092.1:0-9677 GCA_041593295.1 Oceanococcaceae bacterium
GCGACAGTCATGATCTGGCCTTTGCCGGTGGTGGCCCACTGGGAGACAGTCTGAGCTTCCGGCTTGCCGCCCAGGATCGACGGGATCGCGGTGACATTCGCAATGTCACCCGCGACGAAGACGATGCCGGACGCGAGATCACGCGCAACGGGCGCTTCAAGCTGGCCGGGGATGCCGGTACCAGCTACCGGGCCGGTCTCAGCCTGACTGCGGCCCGCAATGACCGGGGTGACACGCTGCATGTGTTGAGCGATGGCAAAGTGCGCACGCAGACGGCCGACGTGCGCTACGAAGACACGACGCGTAGCGGGACGCTGGGCCTGACGCAGACACTGGACCTGTCCACGCGCTGGGGGCTGGAGTCGATCAGCGGATGGGCGCGCAGCCGCGCGGACCTGGTCATTGACCAGGGGCGCACGGAGGAAGACCGGGGTTATTCGGACAATCTGCTCAACGAGGACATCCTGAGCCAGGAATTGCGGCTGCGTTACGCCGGTGAGCGTCTGGAGCTGGTAACGGGCGTCTATCTGGCGCAGTCCGAAACGGCGGATACCACCATCGGGCATGACATCGTTGCCGGCGGTGGCGCGGCCCTGCTCAACGGCGACATCACCGGGGAAGGCGAGGTCAGTACCGGTGCGCTGTTCGCCGAAGCCGACTGGTCCTTCCTCAGTCGCGGGCGGCTGACCCTGGGGGGGCGTTTGAATCACGAGCGTCTGCGGCGTCACGATGTGAGCAATATCCAGATTGCGCTGACCGCACCGGTTCCGGGTGTCGACCTTCCTCTGCGTGTTCCCCTGCCGGAAGAGACGGTGAACCTGCTGGCTGAGGTCTACCCCGACGCGATTCCCCGGAATTACGACGTGGAAGGGGACCGTCGCTTTACCGACCTTTTGCCCAAGCTCGGGCTGAGCTGGGAGTTTTCGTCCGCACTGCGGCTGGCCGCGCTGTACACCGAGGGTTACCGCTCCGGAGGGACCAGCGTGGCCTTTTTCAGCGGTCAGGTCAGCGAATTCGATCCCGAGTACACGCGCACGGGTGAACTGGTGTTGCGTGCTCGCCCGCTGGACCGTGTGCGTTTGAACCTGAACCTGTTCTACACCGACTGGCGTGATCAGCAGGTACTGATCGGCGAGTCCACCGGCTTCACCACTGTCACCACCAACGCTGGCCGCTCGCATTCCTACGGCGCGGAGCTGGAAACCGTGTGGACCGCGACCCGGCACTGGGGGCTGCGCATGTCTGCTGGCTGGCTGCACACGCAGTTCGATGACTTCATCAACCAGGGTGAGGACTACGCCGGAAACCGTTTCCCCTACGCCCCCCGAACCACGGTCAGTGTGGGGCTGGACCTGCGCGAGGGCACTGCACTCTCGGGGGCACTGACGCTGCAGCATGTGGGCAGCTATTTCAGTGACCCGGCGAACACGGACGATACGCGGGTGCCCTCCCGGTTGTTGCTGAATGCACGGGCAGGGTGGGCCATGACCCCGCGCTGGCAGCTGGTGTTCTGGGGCCGCAACCTGGGTGGCGATGACAATATTCAGGGGCGCTTCATCCAGGATGAGACCGAAGTGCATCGTTATGGCGAAGCCCGCAGCATGGGTCTGCTGCTGGAGTACCGGTTGTGATGGCGCTGGCCATCAGCCTGCTCGGCAGCCTCGCGCTGTATCTGGGACACGCGAATGCGCCGGACCTGGGATTGCCAAGACGGGCGATGCCCGGGGTGGCGCTGGCTTCATTCGCTGCCGCCGCCGCGCTCTTCGTGCGCTCACTGGGTGCGGGTGCCGGCGGCGTGTTGCTGCTGGGGACATGGATGCTCGCGCTGGGTGTGTGGCCGCTACTGGGCGCCTTGTTGCAGTCGGTTGCCTTCAGGCGGGCGGGGCGTACGCATGATTAGTCAGGCTACGGCAGGAATTGTCGGCGGGTTTCCGCTGGCGCTGGCGCTGGCCGCCCTGTGGGTGGCGACCGGCATCGGTAGCTGGGAGGCGCGGGTGACAACGGCCCTGTTGCTGAGCCTGCCGCTGTGGTGGGTGGTCATGCTGCTGGCCTACCGGCTGCCGGCAGGTTGGCGCGCCTGGGCGGGAATGTTGCTCGCCAATGCCGTGGCCTTCGCGCTGCTGCGGTTGGCACATGGGCTCGGTGCCATGGGGGCACCGGCATGAAGGCGGCAACCCTGCGCACCTTTACTGCGGCCCATGGCTGGATGGGGGTGTTCTGCGGCGGTGCCCTGTTCATCGCCTTTCTCGCCGGTGCGCTCACGCTGTTTCATGCCGACATTCAGGAGTGGCAGCAGCCGGCGCACCAGTTCGTGCCACTGGAGGCCCCGGGTCCCGAACAGCTGGCGCAGCTGCAGGCTTTGATCGATGACGCCCGCTCCCGGGGGCTGGAGTTCGACCGGGGCCGCATGCTGGTCTGGCTGGCCGGTGCCCATGGACCACAGGCGCACCTGCAGTGGCGTGCTGCGGGCACGCGAACGCCACAGGCGCTGTACGAGGTGGCAGGCGAGGTGGTGAACCCGGAGCAGCCCCCGCACTCCCGCATGGCGGAGTTTCTGAACCGCCTGCACTTCGGGCTGGGGTTGCCGTCGCCCTGGGGCGAGTACCTGATGGGGGTGATCAGTCTGATCTATGGCGCGGCATTGCTCTCCGGGCTGGTGATCCATGCGCCGCAACTGGCCCGGAACCTGTTTGCTGTCCGCCCGGGGCGCAACCGCAAGCGCTTCCTGCAGGACGTGCACAACGTGGTCGGTGTGCTGTCCTTCCCCTTTCACCTGATGTATGCCTTCACCGGGGTGTTTTTCACGCTGGTGATTCTGCTGTTTGCCGGCATGAATTATCTGGCGATGGACAACACCATTGGCGGGTTCCTGAAGGAGTTCAACCGGGTCGTTCCGGCAGCCGAGGCGCAGCAGACAGAGCAGGCCATGCTGCCGCTGGCAGCGGTTCTGGAGCGCGCCGGGCAGGAAGTGCCCGGTCTCGAAGCGGGTCTGCTGGTGTGGGAGCACTACGGCGATGCGGCGGCGACGGTGACAGTGCATGGCTATGCGCCGCGGAGCCTGCGTCCGCGTTCGGCGGTGGTGTTGCACGGCGGCGACGGTACGCTGCTTGGCCGCAATAGCCCGGAGGAGGCCAAGCCGTCATTGCAGGTCGCCGGGGTCATCACCGCGCTGCATCTCGGGGAGTTTGGCGGCCCCGCCGTGCAAGGCGTCTATTTCGGCCTGGCCTTGCTGGGCTGTGCCTTGTTCTACAGCGGCAATCTGCTCTGGGTGGAAACCCGGCGGCGACGCAGTGGCCCGCAGTCGCGTGCGGTGCAGGCCATGGGGCGACTGACAGTCGGCATCTGCCTGGGGTCCGTTCTGGCGCTGGCCGTCCTGTTCCTGGCCAACCTGCTGCTGCCCTTGCAACTGGCCGGGCGGGCGGACTGGGAGGTCGGCCTGTTCGGCCTGACCCTGCTGGCGGCGCTGGGGCTGGTGATGCGGGCGCGTCCCGCCCGGGCGGCGGTGCTGCTGGCCCGAGGAGCCGGCATTCTGGGGGCGTTCGCCTGCGGACTGGCGTTGCTGCACGCCGGCATCGCGGCCCTGCCGGTGATGGCTGTCATTGTCGCGGTGGTATCGCTTGCGTGGGGCCTGGCCGGAATCAGTCGCCGGTTGTTCTGATCCGACACGGCTGAACGTGCCCATCGCGGCGCGCGATCTTGGTGCGCGGCTTGCTGCTGTTCCCGGCCCGGAGACGTGGGCCTGTCCTATCTTGCTGATTCCTCGCTGAAAGGGCGTTTGGCACGCGCTTTGCTTGGCAGGAAGCCAGGAATGGACAGAATGCCGCTTTCGCAACCTGCGCAGTGGCTCCACGGATGAACCGGCGATGGCGTCCTGCGTAGCAGGTGGCATCGCCCTGACAGGACTTTGGGGGAAAAATGGGAAACCAGTTCAAGCGGGGTGCCGTAGCGCGCCACGTTTCTTTGTCTGCCGTGGTGGCGTGTGCCATGACGGTCTCTGCTGCTGCAGCCCAGGAGGCCGAGGCCACGGCTGCCGAGGCGGAAAGCGATGCGCCGCTGGGCGTGATTCCGCTGCCGGAAAGTGAGCGCGAGGCCGATGATTCCACCCTGCTGGACGAACTGGTCGTTGTCGGCTCCCGCCGTGACCCCCGCTCTGCAGCCGATACGGTGGCCCCGGTTGATGTCATCAGCGGGGCCGACATGGCCAATCAGGCGCCCAGTGACGTGGCTGACATGCTGCGCATCGTGGTGCCTTCCTACAACGTGAACACACAGCCGATTTCCGATGCTGCCACGATCATCCGCCCGGCAAACCTGCGCGGCCTGTCGCCGGACAACACGCTGGTTCTGCTGAATGGCAAGCGTCGTCACCGCGCCTCGGTCATCAGTTTTCTGGGTGGCGGGATTGCCGATGGTGCGCACGGGCCGGATGTCAGCGTGTTTCCGAGCATCGGCCTGAAGCAGGTTGAAGTGCTGCGCGACGGCGCCTCATCGCAGTATGGCTCTGACGCCATCGCCGGTGTGCTCAATTTCGTGCTCAAGGACGACTACGAAGGGGGCTCGCTGGAGGCCCGCTACGGATCGACCTACGCCGGCGACGGTGACAACTACCGGCTGGCCGGCAACATCGGCCTGCCGCTGGGTGATACCGGCTTTGTGAACCTTTCGGCGGAATTCTCCGAGGTGGATGACACCATCCGCTCGGTACAGCGGGATGACGCCGGGGCATTGATTGCGGCCGGCAATACCGCCGTGATGGACCCCAGCGTGAACACCGTCACCTCGGATGTCACCCAGATCTGGGGGCAGCCCGAAGTACGCGACGACATCAAGCTGTTTTTCAACAGCGCCCTGTCGTTCAACGCGATGGCCGAGGGTTATGCCTTCGGCAACTATGCCAGTCGCGAAGTCGAGGGTGGCTTCTTCTATCGCAACCCGACCAACCGGGCCGGAGTCTACGCAGGCCCGCTGGTTGACCCGGAGACGGGTGAAGCCGATGCGAATGGCGTGCCGTCTGTGCTCGTTGGTGACCTGTCGGTCAATGACTCCGGTGATTGCGTCGCCGGTATCCCGCTGACTGGGCCGGACTTCCTGATTCCCGATCCCGACATCCTCGCCGATGTCAGCGCGGATGCGAACTGCTTCTCCTTCGTCGAAATGTTCCCGGGCGGTTTCGTGCCGCGCTTTGGTGGCAAGAACACCGACATTTCGACAGTGATCGGTACCCGCGGCAAGCTGCCGTTCGGGCGTGGGTTGGATTACGACTTCAGCTATACCTACGGTGACAACAAGACCGAATTCTTTATTCGCAACACCATCAATGCCAGCCTGGGTCCGGATACACCGACCAGCTTCAAGCCCGGTGCCTACCGCCAGACCGACAACAACGTGAACCTGGACTTCAGCTACGGGCTGCCGGTCGCCGGCCTGGCATCCGAGCTGTTCCTTTCCGCCGGTCTGGAATACCGCAGTGAACGTTTCGAGATTACCCGTGGCGATCTGGCTTCGCGTCAGCTAGGCCCGCTGGCCGCACCTTCCGAGGCCTACCCGCTGGGACAGGGCTTTGCCTCCAGTTCCAACGGTTTCGGCGGTTTCACCGTGGCGACTTCGGACACGCAGAACAACACCGCGCTGTACCTTGAGGCCGAATCCGAAGTGCGTCCGGGGCTGACCCTGCAGGCGGCGGGGCGCTATGAGGACTACAACACCTTTGGTTCCACCTTCAACTACAAGCTGGGCGGTCTGTTTGTCGTCAACCCGGCCATGCGTCTGCGCGGCACGATTTCTACCGGTTTCCATGCGCCGACGGCGGGGCAGGCCAATGTGGTGAATGTCAGCACGGCCTTCGTCGGTGGGGTGCTGCAGGATGTGGGCGTCCTGCCGCTGACCAGTGGTGCGGGCCGCTTCGTCAACCAGCGGCGCATTGCTGCCGGGGAACGGCCCTTCGAACTGGGCCCGGAAGAGTCGATGAACTACTCGCTGGGTGTGGCCTTCAAGCTGGCCCAGCTCGATGTCACGCTGGACGTCTTCCAGATCGAGGTCGACGGACGCATCGCGACCACGGATGACATCGACTTTGTCGGAACCCTGCAGGATTTCGCTGTTGAAAACGATGTCCAGACCTATGACGACACCAACAACAACGGTGTGCAGGACGAAGGTGAGCCGGACCTGACCACCAGCCAGCTGATCAATGCACTGGACGGGGTTGCCGGGTTCATGGCTTCGGACTTCGCCGGTTCGGAAGACCTGACGGCCTTCCGGGTCTTCACCAACAACTTCGACACCCGAACTCGCGGTGTTGACATGGTGGTATCCACACCGGTGAACCTGGGCATTGGCGGCTTCAGCAACCTCGCCCTGGCGATGAACTACACCGAAACCAAGGTCACCAACCGCGGGATCTACAGCCCCATCGGTGATATCCGCTATCGCCAGCTGCAGGAGAACATCCCGCTGTGGAAGGGCAACCTGAGCCTGAATCACACCCAGGGCGCCTGGCGCGGTCTGGCCCGGGTGAACTTCCACGGGGACTACTTCGAAGGGCACCTGGAAGAGGTCCCGGTCAATCTGGGCGGTGAAGTGACGCTGGACCTGGAAGTGACCACCATTCTTTCCAGTGGTCTGGAAATCGCGCTGGGCGGTGCCAACGTCTTCGACAACTACCCGGACCGCCTGCCGGCCGATGTGGCCGGGATTGCCGGATCCAAGTACCCGACCACGGCGCCGTTTGGTTTCAACGGCGGGCAGTACTACCTGCGCCTGCGCCGGTCCTTCTGAAGCTGATGGGTGGTGACGGCGGATGCCGTCACCACCTGTTTGGCCATCGATCTCGCCAGGGGCATAAGGAACATGCTGCAATCGCAAAGTCGAAACCTGTTGACGCTGCCTCGTGGCTCCCGCCGGGGCGCCCTGTGGGGTCTGCTGCTGGCCACTGTGTGCCTGCCGCTTGCTGCGCAGCAGGCGGAATGGCCGCGGACCGGTTTTGAGCTGACCGAAGGTGCGCGCTGGACCACCCATGAGGAAGAGCTCGGTTTTCTGGATCTCGTCGCCAGTCAGAGCCAGCGCATGGATGTGGTCGAGATTGGCCGGTCCACCGAAGGCCGGCCCTTGCACCTGGTCCGGCTGGCGGCATCGCGGATGCCGACACCGGCAGAAGCCCGGAACATGCCGGTGCAATTGCACATCTGCACCCAGCACGGGAACGAGCCTGCGGGGCGCGAGGCCTGCCTGATCCAGTTGCGCGACCTGGCCTTGACGGACGATGCCGCGCTCATCGCGCAGATGCAGAAGCAGCTCACCTTGTTCATCCCCACGGCCAACCCGGATGGTCGGGCTGCCAATACGCGCGAGAATGGCGCCGGGGTCGACCTGAACCGACAGCACTTGCAGGTGGATCAGCCGGAGGTGCAGGCCATCGGACGCGTGATTCGTGATTACCAGCCCGTGATCAACATGGATCACCACGAATACGGGCCCACGCAGCCGGTGCTGTATGACGATGACGTACTCATTCTCTGGCCCCGCAATCTCAACGTCTACAGCCCGCTGCGGGATGCCGCTTTCGCCTTTGCGCTGGAGCATGTCACGCCGTGCACGGAGACTGCCGGCTACAGCGTGGACGAATACGGCCTGCAGGCCGCGGGTGATCTTGACCTGCAGCAGACCGCCGGGGACTGGGATGACGGTATATCCCGCAATGTGGGCGGCTTGCGCCACAGCCTTGGCATTCTGGTCGAGTCGGCGGTTTCGATGAATCCGCAACACCCGGACGAGCTCATGGATGCACTGCTGACCGGCGAGTTGCTCGGCGGGGCGCCGGCGACGATGCGCCGACGCGTGCAGTCGCAGGTGCAGCTGATCAGCTGCGCACTGTCATGGATGAAGGATTACGCAGACGAAGGCTTTGCGTTGACCCGGGCCTCGATGCAGGCAAAAACCCAGGAAGGGGCGTTGCAAAGCGCGCCGACATATTTTGACGGCCAGGACGAGGACACCACCATTAGCGGCATGCTGACCGGCGCAAACGCGCCACAAACTTTTCAGGACCCGCCGTTTTGCGGTTTCGAGCTGGAGGCCACGCAGGTGGACGATGCGCTGCTGACCGCGCTGGAGGTCCATGGAGTTGCCTATACCGCACGGGAAAACGGCGGATTGTTCGTATCCATGGCGCAGGCCGCCGAGCCGGTGATCGGTTTGCTGCTGGACGCTCGCAGCGAGCGCCATCTGGTCGCGGCGGAGGGTGTGCTGGCCTGTGCCAGTGAGTCGCGTGCCGGGCAACCGGTTCCGGCAACCGCGGCTCCTTCGGGGCAGGGTGGGGCCTTGTCGGCGCTGTTGCTGGGCCTGCTGGCGATGCTGGGCCTGCGTCGGCCCGCTCCGCCGAACCGCAGCCGCGTGCATGGGTTTGCTGCCGGGTTGTTGCTGCTGCTTGCTCCGTGGCATCCCGCAACGGCCGGGCCGGTCTGTGCCCCACCCATTCCCACCGATCTTTGTGGCGGGCGGGTCTTCGCCGAGCCGTTGAGTTCGGTCGGTGGGCTGACCTACCGGGAAATGGTGACCGGCATGCAGGCGCTGGCCACCGAGTACCCGGAGTGGGTCAGTTTTCGGGAATTCGGGCAGGGGTCGGCTGACGGTCTGGCCCTGTACGTGGTCGAGGTCACATCCCCGGATTACACCGTGCCGCTGGCCGCGCGCAAGGTCGTACTCGTCAACCAGTCGGTCCACGGCAACGAGCCGGGCGGACGGGAAGGGGCCGTGCGCTATGTCGAGGACCTGGTTACCGGGCAGGACCCGGAACGAACCGCGTTGCTGGACCGGGTGCGCCTGATTCAGACCTTCATCAACCCGGATGGCTGGGCGGCCGGTGACCACGACCACCTGCAGACCGGTGGCGGGGCCTTGCTGTGGGTGCGCCAGAACGGTGCCGGCGCCGTATCCGGTGCGGGCGACCTGGGCCTGGGTGTGGACCTGAACCGGCAGGCGCCGTGGCGCGGGATCTCGCATTCATCGGGGCCGGTGTCGCAGCCCGAATCCATCGCCTTTGTCGATTTCGTGCGTCAAATCGCGGCCGAAAGTGACATAGCGGTGGCCGCAGATATCCACGGGGAAGTGACCGACGCGGCGGCGTGGGTGATGCTCAGTTCCGGGCAGTTTGATCTGGCCCAGGCGCTGAATCAGCGCTATCACGGCGAAGCCATTCATGCCTCGATTGACGCGTCGCTGGAAAACAGCACGGCCGGCGACCTGATCGAAGCGGTCATGGGCGAGGTGGAGCCCACGGTGCTGACGGCATCGAGTGAATTTGGCTCCATCGCTTCGGAATCGACGGCGTCGGGCACCGGCTTTCTGGGGGACTGGATTGCCCAGCCCGAGGGCGGTGGGTCGGCATCGATGTCCACCATCGAGCTGTACAACTTCCTGATCACGCCCGGGGTCAACGCACTGACTGCGCGCCCGGAGGTGATGCAGTACTACCGGGATGTGGTGCGCGGGATTCTCGGCGGCATGCTCGAACAGGCCGCGGTGGAGCACCGGACGCGCCTGTCTGCAGGGCGGGTGCTCTGGGTGGACGATCTGCCCCGCTTTGCCGACCCGGTGCGTGACGGGATCATTGTCAGCGCCGCCGACTTTTTCCGCGACCTGGAACCTCTGAGCGACGGGCCATTGACGGCGGTGGACCC
>JBFHON010000093.1:0-9671 GCA_041593295.1 Oceanococcaceae bacterium
CCCCGTTGCCTTCGGCCGTGAGGATGCACATGGCATAGTGGCCGCCGGCAGCCGGCAGAGCGGTGTTCAGGGCATCGCCTTCCGGGTTGCGGACCTGCCACTGCGGTTCGGTCACATTCCAGCCGCGGCAGCTGAGTGCGGAACTTGCCGCCGTCTTGTAGCAGACCGCATAGGAGGACATCACGACAAACTCGGCGTCACCCCCGGTGTAGACGTCAATAAATGCGGCATCCGTACCGGCAACATAGCTGCCCAGGCACTTCACATTCCCGGCTGCTGTCAGGACGCAGGAGCTCGCGTAACCCACGGCGACTTCAACAGCATCGCCGCCGGTATACGACATGTTCTTCCCAACATGGCTCATGTAGCCCCAGCACTGGGTGTTGCCATCAGTCCGCAGGACGCAGCTGTCGTAATCGCCGACCCCAAAATCGATGGCATCACCATCCAGGTAGTCCTGGTCGGCGCCGTAGACAGAGCCGTTGGTGGGGTGCGAGCCCCAGCAGTTGAGGTTTCCATCGGCAGGATAAAAGGCACAGCCGTGCCAGGTGCCGAGGTCGATTTGTGGCATGCCAACGGGCTGGGCAGATACGGGTAATGATGTCACTCCCGATATTGCCAGCAGCAGCATTCCTGCCAACATTTTTCTTGTCGTAGAAGGGTTCATGAGCCTGTCCTTTTCGCGGCGCTGTCGCGAAGCCTTGCGTGTACCGGTTGTCGCGTGATGACAGAGGGTCATCAGGAAACCGGGTGCAAGGCTTGTACCGCGGTGGCCGTGAACCCCGAAACCCAAAGGATCCGCGGCGCCGGATGGGCGGTAATCCGGCAGGCAGGTCCCATCCTGCTTGAGCTGCTGCTCCGGCTGGGACCTGTAGCAGGCGTCAGCGTTTGGTCAGGGCATCGCGGATTTCTGTCAGCAGGACCACTTCTTCACTCGGCTTGGGTGGCGGAGGTGGTTCCGCAGCTTGCTTGGCCTGCAGTCGGTTCACGGCCCTGACCAGCATGAATACGGCGAAGCCCACAATCAGCAAGGTAATCGCGTTGTTGATGAATACACCGTAATTCACCGTAGCAGCGCCAGCGGCCTGTGCCTCGGCGAGGCTGGCGTAGCTCTTGCCATCAAGGGCGAGGAACAGGTTCGAGAAATCGAGACCGCCCATCAGCATGCCGATCGGCGGCATGATGATGTCGCTGACCAGTGACTTCACCACGGTCCCGAAGGCCGCACCGATGATGATGCCGACGGCCATGTCGATCATGTTGCCCTTGAGAATGAACTTCTTGAATTCGTCCAGCATGTCTCGTCCCCTCTGTCGGTGTTGCGGGTATCCCGCGATACTGCTCCGTTGGCGATCATAGTCCTTGCGGGCAAGCGGGTCGATTTCAGCGGGCCGGCCTGCTCGCTCCCGAAGGTCAGGGGCAAAAGAACCTGTTTCTTCCCGGGTTAATCGATGGCAATGCCGGGGCAGCTTTCCAGGCGTTCCAGGTAGTTGCCCATCAGGTGCTCAGTGGGGTCAAGACCACCGCCCGTATCGCGGTCATGGACATAGGTCGTGGTGACCTCATCAGGTACTGAGGCCGGGCTGCCTCCGGTCAGGCTCAGCTTGATCGGCCGGCCGAAGTGCCGGGAATGAATGGGGATCCCCGCTCCATGCGGAAAGGAGGTGATCAGGTCATGCTCATTCATGACGCGGCGGATCATGGGCAGTGCGCCCACGTAGCCGTAGATTTCCTCGAACGTCCGTGGCTGGCCGAAGGTGTAGACGGCAAGCTTGTCCTGCGTTATCCACTGCGTCTGAGCGAGTGCGATCTCAACGCCCATCATCAGTGCCATTGCGCCGCCAAGGCTATGGCCTGTCACCAGCACGCCCTCAGGGCAGCGCCCCGCGCGGTAGCGTGATGCGAGGTCGTCCAGAATGCCCTCGTAGCGCAAGGACTCATAGGCCCACTGAAAGCCGTCACCACAGACACCCAGCGGGGTTCCGTCCTGAGCACGGCAGTCGTCGACGAAAACAAGGCTCTGCAGGTCCGCAACGATTTCGGGCAGGTTGGACGTGCCTTTGAAGGCCGCAACACAGACGGTATTGACCGGATCACCAGCAGGCACGAGTTCGGCCGTATAGCCGGAAACAAACCTGAGCGACCCGTACAGTACGCGGGAACGAAACTCGCGAATCGCTTCGACGGCAAGGCCGGAGCCAATACGGGAAATTTCATCAAGCTTTTGCTGCCGGCGCTGCGCTGAATCCATCACAGCGATGCCGGCCCCATCGACGGAGTCCAGCACATAGGCCAGGTCTGACAGGTGGGCGGACAGCAAGGCATTCCCACACATGGGGTAAGACTTGGCCCAGCCGTTCTGACCGTCGTAAAGCGCTTCGGCGTGGTATTCGCACCGCTGTCCGGGAAGCCCCCGGACGGCACCGCACTGGCTCGCTGCCGCAGCGGAAAACATGTTTGCCCGGGGCTCACTTCGAAGGTCAATGCGGGAAACCGGGTGAGCCGCGTCTCGAGAGCTGCGCAGCTCACCGGATGCGCGTGCATCGCCGGCGCCCAGCAGAGCGTCAACCTGCCGCGCGCATGTGCCCGTTACCTGAGCCAGTGGAGCATCGCAGGCGCGAGTGCCCTGAAGATTCTGCAGCGCGTTGATGTTGCCGGCGGAGAGCGACATTGCCGCCTGCGCATTGTGCTCCGATAACTGCGTGATGCATTGCTGTCGCTGCTGCATGATGGCCAGGTCCGCACTGGTGCAGGAAGTGCCATCCGACATCACGATCTGTATTCCGTGTGAGCGGTTTTCTACCGGCAGTTGTTCACCGTCTGCGTTGTTGAGTGCGGCGGGTTTCAGTTCACGGTCTGCCCCCGTGCAACTGCAGAGTCCCAGCAAGACGCCGAGCGCGATGGCCACGCGGATCAATCGCCGCCGGCTACGGTTTTCCTGAAACTTCATTGGGTTCTCCACTGGCACGGCCTGATGAAGCGTTGTGAAGATTTCAACAAGCTCCATCTGGAGACATCCTAATCTGCACCTCTTGCCAGGACAAACACCGCGCCAGATCATGGCTTGTCGAACCAGCGTGGTTCGAAACAGTGGAAGGCAGGCGCCCCTGCCCGATGCGGGCCTGCTGCGGTACCGGTGGTAGCTGGCGTGAAAGTACTGTCTTTAGGGCTGGTATTCTCTCGGTCTTTAGCCTTTTTCTGGCGAGTGATCATGCGGATCACGGCCAACGTCGGTGTCGCTTCCTGGAGAGTTTTTCATGCGTGTAATCCTTGCCACTGTCTTGTCTGCCTCGTTGCTGACAGCGTGTGCGCCGCTGTGGGTCAAGGAGCCTGCGGCACCGTCAGCTGAGCAGGTTGCGGAGGAAACGCAGCGCCTGAACGAGTGGTTCGAGGCCAAATATGAGGAGGAGCTGCAGTTCAGCCCGATCACGCTGACCTTCCTGGGGCGAAAGGATCAGTACGACAAGCTGGATCAGGTGTCGGTGGAGGCCGAGGACGCAAAACTTGCCTGGCAGAAAGCCTCGGTTGAAGAAATGGAGTCCCGCTTCCGTTATGCCTGGCTGTCGGATGAGGCCAAGCGTTCCTACGACATCTGGAAGCACCAGTACACCAGTGAAGCGGCTGGCGTGCCCTTCCGCACCAACGACTATGTGTTCCAGCAGATGAGCGGGCCGCAAGCGTTTCTGCCGACGTTCCTGATCAATTTCCACCGCGTCGACACCGAGGCTGACATGCAGGCGTATATCGCTCGTGTCGGCGAAGTGAAGCGTGTGATCGAACAGCTGATCGTGCGCGCCCAGGACGGCGTTAACGCCGGTGTGCGGCCGCCGCGATTTGCCTATGAGGGCGTGCTGGAGCAGTCACGCAAGATCATCACCGGTGCGCCTTTTACGGACGGGCCGGACGCGTCGATCTGGGCCGATGCGACGGGCAAGGTGGACGCGCTGGTCAAGGCCGGAACGATTACTGCCGAGCGTGGCAAGGCGCTCAAGAAAGCGGCGCGTGTGGCACTGGTCAACCAGTTCCAGCCGGCGTATGAAAAGCTGATGGCGTGGGTCGAAGCCGACCTGCCGAACGCTGCGCTCAACCCGACCGGTGTCAGCGCGCAGCCCAATGGCAAGGCGTACTACAACTACCGTCTGGCAAAGATGACCACAACGGATCTGACCGCACAGCAGATTCATGACCTGGGATTGCGCGAGGTCGCGCGGATTCGTGGCGAAATGATCGCGTTGAAGGATCGCGTGGGATTCCAGGGGGATCTGGAGGCGTTCTTCGAGTTCATCAGCACCGACCCCCGGTTCAAGTTCCCGAACACCGATGCCGGCCGTCAGGCGTACATCGATGGCGCGACTGCAGCGATCGAAAACATCAAGAAGGAACTGCCCAACTACTTTGGTCTGTTGCCGCAGGCCGACCTGATCGTGAAGCGTGTCGAGCCCTTCCGCGAGCAGGACGGTGCGGCGCAGCATTACTACCCGGGTACGCCGGACGGTTCGCGCCCCGGCATTTACTACGCGCACCTGTCAGACATGAACGCGATGCCCATCCCGGAGCTGGAGGTGATCGCCTATCACGAAGGGTTGCCTGGGCACCACATGCAGATTGCGATTGCGCAGGAGCTTGAGGGTGTACCGACCTTTCGCACCCAGGCGCACTTCACCGTCTATTCAGAAGGCTGGGGGTTGTACTCCGAATGGCTGGCCAAGCAGATGCCGAATACCTATCAGGACCCTTACTCGGACTATGGTCGGCTGACATCCGAGATGTGGCGCGCGGTGCGTCTGGTGGTGGACACCGGGCTGCATGCCAAGGGCTGGACCGAAGAGCAGGCGATTGCGTACTTCTCTGCAAATACCTCCGTGCCGGATGCTGCTGTCAAGTCGGAAGTCCGGCGTTATCTGGTGCTGCCGGGGCAGGCGACGGCTTACAAGATTGGCATGATCAGGATTCAGGAGCTGCGGGCACGGGCCGAAACCGAGCTTGGTGATCGCTTCAATATCCGGGGTTTCCATGACACCGTGCTCGGTGGCGGTGCGTTGCCGATGGACCTGCTGGAGCAGCGCGTCGTGCAGTGGATCGCGGCGCAGAAGGCCGGCTGAGACTCTGTGGTCAGGCGCACCGGCATCGATGTGACGATGCACTACGGCAAAACCTTCTGCGGGCCTGAATCGTATGAGCGCTGATCAAGCTCCCCCGGTCACTGCTGAAATGATGCCGGCGGTGTCCACGGAGTTGCACGAGTTTCTCGATATCCTCAAGCCGCTGATCCGCGAGCCCTCGGTGGTGGGAAACGAGCAGGCATTTTTCCGCGTCCTGCGGCGCGAACTGGAAGAGGTCGACGTGCAGGTTCGCCTGTTCCACGGGGTGCTGGTTGCACAGGGGCGGAAACCGCGCGAGCTGTTTCTTTCCGCACACATTGATCGTCACGGCCTGTTGTGCACCGGGCCCAATGAGTTCCAGTACGCGGCTTTTATCGCCGGAAACCAGGGCGAAAACATGGCCGACTCGGTGTCGGCGCACATGCTCAGCCTGATCGAGGGGCGGTTTCAGGGGCAGCGGGTTCAGGCCCACATGCCCTATATCGGCACCTATCTCGGGCAGGGCAGCATTACCCGGTCCTTCATCTGCCCGCGACGCAACAACCTGATCTTCGAGGTTGAAGGGCTGGAGTTTTTGCAGCCGGGGACGCCGGTTTCTTTCCTGGACCGGCTACGGGTAGAGCAGGGGCTTTTGTCCTGCCAGCTCGACAATGTCGTCAGTGCGGCGCTGATCATCTATCTCTTCCGCAAAGGCTTTCAGGGCACCGGGTTGTTCACCGCACAGGAGGAGTCAGGACGCAGCTGGCGCTACGCCCTGTCCTGGTTCCAGCGCGAGGAAATCCGTACCCAGCGTCTGGTGGTGCTGGATACCAGCCCCTATGCCACCCGCGAGGATGCGGACCAGCAGCAGGTGGCGCTGCGGCACAAAGACGCCACAGGAGTCTTCTCCGCGGTGATGACGCAGGAACTGATGCAGCGCTGCGAGCAACTGGGTGTGAGCTACGGGTTCAAGGACGAATACATCGAGCGGCAGAACGCCAGTCGCAGCAAGCCCTATCCGCTGGGGCGCACCGAACTGGGGCGCATCGCTGCGGCGACGGCGGGGGTGATCAATGGGTCGACCCTGCAACTGCCGACCACGGAATATCACACGGCTAGCGAAACCGCCTCGCTGCGTGCGTTATCGGGCATGCTGAAACTTCTGATGACCTACGTCTGAGCCGGGCAAGGTGGATGCAGCAGTGTGTTCGCCAGGCGGGTTGAACGGCGTGGGGTGCAGCCGGGGCCGCGGGGATCGGGGCCCACGGGAGCGAACTTGAGCGGCAGGCCGGGTGGTTTTCCCGGTCGTTACTCATCCGATTGCGCTGATGGGGCAGGGTTCTGTAGTTGAATGCATTAATAAACAAAGGCTTGTGACCGGCTTTTTCGTCGTGTGATTTCCCGGGGGGACACTGCTACTATTGCGGTGAGGGGAAGACCAAGGTCATCCGTAAGCTTGTTTAAGGCCAACTTGGGGAAGAGGATGCAATCACATATTGCGAGAGTCGTAGCGTTGTGTGCGACGCTTTTTTCAGGCATTGCGTTCGCGGATGAATATGGCGCGGAACTTCGCGTTGCATCGCTGATCGATCTCGAAACATCCGCTTCGGATACCACGTTCCTCCGGGGGGCGATTTATATCTTTGGTGCCAGCTACGAAGACATTCCCCGTGCAGAGGTCGACTTCCTGACCCACGCATCGAATCTGTATCTGGAAACCACCTCCGACGCCGAGAAGGTGACCGGCGGCCTGGAAATTTACGGGGATACGAGTTACTTCGAGGTCATCTCGGACGGGGATTTTCTGGTGGCGCGGCTGGGCTTCTTTGCGCGTGAAAACATGCGCTTCACACTCGGGGTTCGTCGCATCGATGACACGGACCGTGAGGATGTGGAAATCGCGATGAAGTGGATGCCGAAGCTGGGCAGCCGCTACCTGAACGTCGAAGGGGAGGTGACCTTCCTGGACGACGTCGACAGCAACCGCGTCTACCAGCTTGTTTCCGACTTCTACATCAATAATTCCATCGGGCTGGGTCCTCGCGTGCAGGTGACGAGCTTTGACGACGATGAACCGACCTACGGGTTTGGTGCCCGCTTTTTCATCATTCCCACTGCCAGTATCGAGTTTGAATACGCCTACGATGACGACAACGATGATGACGGGGCGCTGCTTGCCGGGCTGACGATGCGTTTCTAAGCGGTTTACCCGGGGGGACTGCACGCTCCACGCTGCGGGTACTGTCTGGCACGCGGCAAGGAAACACTGCCTTCTGGCCCGGGCTTTGCTATGGTTTTGACCACATTCTGCTGACTGCAAGACCATGCCCTGGACCGTTTATCTCTCCGGCGAAATCCACACGGATTGGCGTGAAAAAATCGAGCACGGTGCAAGCGCGCGCGGGCTGGACATGCAATTCACCTCGCCGGTGACGGATCATGCCGCCAGTGATGCTGCCGGCGACATGCTCGAGCCGGCCAGTGAGGGCTACTGGCGCGATCACAAGTCGTCCGGGGTGAATGCAATGCGCACTCGCAACCTGATCGCCCGTTGTGATTTTGCCGTCATCCGCTTTGGTGACAAGTACCGGCAGTGGAATGCCGCTTTCGATGCCGGCATGTGCGCGGCGCTGGGCAAGCCCTATGTGACCCTGCACGATGCCGCACTGATCCACCCGCTGAAGGAAGTGGATCAGGCAGCTCAGGCCTGGGCACAGACGCCGGAGCAGGTGGTCGATATCCTCGCCTACGTGACCCGATAGATGGTGGAGCTCCAGGTCGCCGGTCGGGTGCCGGGCCGCTCGACAACCCTCCTGATAGCAGTCGCACTGATATTCGGGGTCAGCCTGCTCGGCAGTCTGGTCTACTGGCAACAGGCTGAGGGTGTGCGTGCCGCGGGCAAGGCGGGGGCCGTCGATATCGGCTTCGCCCAGTTCATGAGCGTGCACCATGAGCAGGCCATCGCCATGGCCAGGATTCTGCAGCAGTCGAATCCCGAGGCGCTGGGTGGGCTGGCCCCGCTCATCATCGACAAGCAGGAACGGGAACTGCAGCAAATGCAGGGTTGGTTGCAAAGCTGGCAGCAGGATTTGCACCCTCCGACGTCGAAAATGACCTGGATGCTGGCCGGGGATGCCCCGCCGGATGAGGCACTGCGTCAGTACCTGCTGGACTGCGAGCGCTCACCGACGGGCATGCCAGGGTTGGCGACCGCAGGTGAAATGGCGCAGTTGCAGGCGCTGCAGGGTGAAGAACAGCAGCGATGGTTTCTGGAGTTGATGCTGGCGCATCACCGCGGCGGTATACCGATGGCGAAGTTTGCTGCGGCCAATGGTCGGGTGGCCGAGCTGCGTCATCTGGCGGCCCATATCGTCGAAGACCAGGTCGCTGAGTTGGAGACAATGGAAAACCTGCTGCGCACGCTGAATACGGGCTCTGCCGGTTAGGGTGGGGCCATGCCGGCTCTCTACTGAAAAATTGCTATCGCCCGAGCGCCAGGCTTAGGGCACTCTGCGGCAATAAGTTGCGCTTTCTGCGCGACCTACGACAGCTGGAGACAACCCCGTGACAAACGCCATCCGCAGTGGCCTGCTAGCCGCCGCATTGTGCTTCCCCGTATTGGGCCAGGCCGCGCCCACCGTGTGCAACGGTCAGAGCGCCGACGTCGCCGGTGCCGGGTCGGAGCAGCACACACTTCCCGTACCTGGCAAACCCGGTATCAATGTCGAGTTCTATCTTCACGAGCCGACCACGGTGGCCTGTGGCACGGATCTGATCGGGAAACACCCCCTGTTGCTGCACGGCCCGGGTTTTGGCGGCTCGGCGTCGACTTCCGGCTTCGCAAGCTATCGCGATGCGGGCTACGCGGTGATCTCCTGGAGCCCGCTGGGTTTCGGCGGGAGCGGCGGCACCGTGCGGGTCATGGATCCGGAGTTCGAGGGCCAGGCCTATCTGGCGATTCTCGACTGGGCCGAGCAGAACCTGGACTACCTGTCGTGGCGGAATGAGGCCAGTGGCAACTTCGTCCCACGGCCGTCGGAGCCCACCAGCGTGGCCAACGGCGACAATCTTGTTGTGGGCGCGATCGGTGGCAGCTATGGCGGCGGCTATCAGCTGATGATCCTGGCCACCGATGCGAAAAAACGGCTGGATGCCATTGCCCCGGATATCACCTGGCACGATCTGCGCAACAGCCTCAATCCCGGCGACACGGTCAAGACGGTCTGGGACCTGGCGCTGAGTGCGCTGGGCGGAGCCAGTGGCGAGAGCAGCTTCAACTACTTCGGGTCGGACTCTGACGGAATTCGCCACGATGGCCTGGACCCTTACATCAAGGAAACGCTGGCGCGTGGCGCATCGCTCAATGAGTTTTCCCGCGAGTCGCAGGACTGGTTCCACTACCGGGGGCTGGGTTACTGGTGTGCCGCGAACGGCCTTCCCGCGATGCCCATTACCGCCTACGAGCCGGATGTGGTCCCGATGCTGGACCTGGATGGCGCGTACAACGTGCCACCCCCCACGGCTGACGGGATGCCCGGTCTGGGCAGCTTCCTGCAAGCGGTGAGTTCTCCTGCCAACGAACATTTTGCG
>JBFHON010000094.1:0-9635 GCA_041593295.1 Oceanococcaceae bacterium
ACCACTTCCGGTAATGTCCGTAATCGGCGAATTCGGGTAACGGCATCGTCGCGCAAGGACCCCACCAAGACAGCCACATTTGATGTCACGGTGACGGGAACGAGCCTGACATTGATTGGTCCCGGTCAGCTGGCCAGCAATTCCAGTGCGACTTACACGGCGACGCTGAGAAATTCGGGAAGTTTTGCGGTTTCCGGTGAGTCCGTCAGCTTTGTTCAGGGGGCCGCGGGAATCAGTTCCAGTGATCAGGCAGCCCTGACCGCTGCGTGCGCGACCGGTACCATCCTGGCCACGGTGGAGACGGGGGCCAACGGTGGCGCTCAGTACACGGTGGTGTCACCGACCAGTGACTTCACCCTGGTTGCCTGTGCCTTGCAAAACTCCATCGCTTCCGGAGTCAATGTGGCCGTGGCGGCGACGGGCCTGAGTGTGAACTTCGCGACCGCGCTGGCAACGGACCCGGACATCAACTTTGGCGTCTGCAGGGAACTTTCACTGACCTTCTCGGCAACAGCTCCGACCTCTGTTTCGGCTCAGACGCTGAGCGTCGGAATCACGCGTGGCGGTACCTTCATTGACAGCACTTGTACAACTGCGACGAACTCCACCAATGTGGTTACGAATGCGGGCGGTGTCGTGCCCATCTGGATTCTGTCTTCCGGCCCGAATGGCGCAGGGCTGGCCACGGTCAGTGCCACCCATCCCTCGGGTGCGACGGATAGCCTGGTGGTCGAGTTCGTGTCGATTTCACCGACAAGGATTGACGTATCAGCTGAGCCGGCGACAGTCCCCACCAACGGGACGGCAACCATTCGTGCAGTCGTCCGCGATGCCAACAACAATCTGGTGAAGAATCAGACGGTCAGCTTCAACCTGCAGGACCCGAGTGGCGGCACGTTGAGTGCGGCGAGTCAGATCACCGATAGTCAGGGCCGTGCTGAAGTGACTTACACAGCCTCCGGGACTACGAGTGCAAGAGATGCCGTCAGCATCACTGCGGGGGTTGCAGGAACAACAATCACCGATGCCGTCAACCTGACGGTGGGTGGGGATGCCTTGCGCATTTCACTGGGTACCGGCAACTCGGTCATCGAGCCGAATGAGACGACTTACCAGTTGCCCTATGCGGTGATCGTCACCGATGCTCTGGGGAACCCGGCACCACCAGAAACCCAGTTCCGGTTGAGTGTTCGCGCACTGACCTACGACAAGGGTATCTATACCTACATCGATCCGTCCTGGGTCAAGCAGACGGGGGACTTCATCACCGATGATCCCAATGTTGCGAATACGACCGCAACGCCTCCGGGTACTGATGACCCTGCGGTTTATCAGGGGCTGCCCGGTGAAGTCCGGTTTGCATCGGGCTGTATCAATGAAGACCTGGATCTGGACGGTGTGCTTGATGCGGGAGAGGACACCAACGGCAACGGCATCCTGACTCCAGGGAACGTTGTCAGCGTGCCGACGACGGTGGCGTTGCAAACGGACGGTACGGCGCAGTTCAACCTGACCTACGCGCAGCAGTATGCGAACTGGGTGCAGGTCGAGCTGCGGGCGATCGCTTCGGTATCAGGTACCGAGGTGACGGAGACACAAACCTTCTTCCTGCCTGGAGCCGCAAGCGACTTTTCTGATGAAAACGTCAATCCCCCCGGCAACCCAAGTCCGTTTGGTACCAGCTACACATGTGCTAACGCTTTTTAACTTAGTTGCGCAAAAAAACCGGGCCTTGGGCCCGGTTTTTTTGTGTGTGACAAATCTAGTGGATCGCGAGTTCGTCACCGGTGACATCGATGCGAACGTCTTGTGAGGTCAGTTCGCCGCCCAGCAGTTTCTGCGCCAGCGGGTTTTCGATGCGGGTCTGAATGGCGCGTTTGAGCGGTCGAGCCCCGAATACCGGGTCGAAACCTGCTTCAGCCAGTTTGTCCAGAGCGGCCTCGCTGATGGTGAAGGCAAATCCCTGCTGTTCCAGGCGCTGACGCAGGTGCTCCAGCTGTATGCCGGCAATGGCCCGAATCTGGGATTGCTGGAGTCCGTGAAAGACGACGGCATCATCAATTCGGTTGATGAATTCGGGGCGGAAGTGGGAGCCCACCACCTGCATCACGGCTTCCTTCATGGCATCGTAGTTTGCCTCGTCACCGCCCATCTCCTGGATGATCTGCGAACCCAGGTTCGAGGTCATGATAATCACGGTATTGCGGAAATCCACCGTTCGACCCTGTCCATCGGTGAGCCGGCCGTCGTCCAGTACCTGCAGCAGGACGTTGAATACGTCACTGTGGGCTTTCTCCACTTCGTCCAGCAATACCACGGAATACGGCTTGCGACGAACCGCTTCGGTCAGATAGCCCCCTTGCTCGTACCCGACGTAGCCGGGCGGGGCGCCGATCAGACGGGCGACCGAGTGCTTTTCCATGAACTCGCTCATGTCGATGCGGACCATGGCGTCTTCGGTGTCGAACAGGAACTGGGCCAGTGCCTTGGAGAGTTCTGTTTTGCCGACACCGGTTGGGCCGAGAAACAGAAAACTGCCGATGGGGCGGTTGGGGTCGGATAGACCCGCACGCGAGCGACGGATGGCGTTGGCGACGCTGATCACAGCCTCGTCCTGACCGATCACCCGCGCGTGCAGCCCGTCTTCCATGCGCAACAGCTTGCCGCGTTCGGTTTCCAGCAGCTTGGAAACGGGGATTCCTGTCCACTTCGACACGACCTCGGAAATTTCCTCGTCCGTCACCCGGGAGCGCAGCAGCTTGTTCTGGCTGGGATCAGCGGACTGAGCTTCGGTCAGCCGGCGTTCCAGGCCGGGAATGGTTCCGTACTGCAGTTCACTCATGCGGCCCAGGTCGCCGCTACGCTGGGCTTTTTCCAGCTCCAGGCGCGCCTGCTCCAGTTCTTCCTTGATCGATTGCGTGCCCTGGACGCCTGCTTTTTCGGCGCTCCAGATCTCTTCAAGGTCTGCGGCCTCCCGTTCCAGTTCGGCGATATCCTTATCCAGCTGCTCTCGACGCGCGGTGGCGGTGGGGTCGGTTTCCTTTTTCATGGCCTCGCGCTCGATCTTCAGCTGGATCACGCGACGGTCCAGGCGATCAAGGGCTTCCGGCTTGGAGTCCATTTCGATGCGGATACGCGAAGCGGCCTCGTCGACCAGGTCGATGGCCTTGTCGGGAAGCTGCCGGTCCGTAATGTAGCGATGCGAGAGCCGGGCAGCGGCGATGATGGCGTCATCACTGATTTCGACGCCGTGGTGGAGCTCGTAGCGCTCCTTGAGCCCACGCAGGATGGCGACGGTGTCCTCGACGCTGGGCTCGTCGACCAGCACTTTCTGGAACCGGCGTTCCAGCGCGGCATCCTTCTCGATGTACTTGCGGTACTCATCCAGCGTCGTGGCACCGACGCAATGCAACTCGCCGCGAGCCAGCGCGGGTTTGAGCATGTTGCCGGCATCCATGGCGCCCTCCGCCTTACCGGCGCCGACCATGGTGTGAATTTCATCAATGAACAGGATGATCCGGCCTTCCTGCTTGCCCAGCTCCTGCAGGACGGCCTTGAGGCGTTCTTCGAACTCACCGCGAAACTTGGCCCCGGCGATCAGCGCGCCCAGGTCCAGCGACAGCAACCGTTTGTCGCGCAGGCTTTCGGGCACCTCGCCATTGATGATGCGCTGGGCCAGCCCCTCGGCAATGGCGGTTTTGCCGACGCCGGGCTCGCCGATGAGGGCGGGGTTGTTCTTGGTGCGGCGTGACAGGACCTGTATGACCCGGCGAATTTCTTCGTCGCGGCCGATTACCGGGTCCAGCTTGCCGGCTTCCGCGCGAGCGGTGAGGTCGATCGTGTATTTCTGCAGCGCCTGTTGCTGGTCTTCGGCGTTGGCATCGTTTACGGTCTCGCCACCACGGATTTGGTCCACGGCGGTGGCGACGGCTTCCGGCGTGGCGCCGTTCTTGCGCAGCAATGCACCCGTCGGGGTATCGCTCTGGCTGGCAGCCAGCACAAAGGTTTCACTGGCGATGAACTGGTCGCCACGCTTTTGTGCAAGCTTGTCGGCAAGGTTCAGCAACTTGCCCAGTTCGTTGCCGAGCCCGATCTCGCCGGTGTGGTTGGCCAGCTTGGGCAGCTTGCTGATCGCAGTATCAAGGTCACGGGTGATGCCGCCCAGGTTGGCGCCGACTTTGCCCAGAAGCGGCTTGGCGGTGCCGCCATCCTGGCGCAGCAGTGCTTGCATCAGGTGCACACCTTCGATTTGCGGGTTGTCGCTGCCAATCGCGAGACTTTGCGCATCCCCGATGGCCATCTGGAGCTTCGCAGTAAATTTGTCCATTCGCACGGGTTTGATCCTCGATTCGGGTGGTGCCGGGCTGGCACTCAGTCTCCCCCACACATGAGGGTGCTCGCTTCGAGACTCAAGTTTTATCCGTATTTTCCACAATCTGGTGGGGCGAAAAAGTTACTCACAGAGCCTGTGGATAAACTTGTGAATGGTGGCGGGATGAAATGCCAAAGGGCCTGACAGACAAGGATTTTCCAGTAGCCGGTTACTTTGTAATCGATTTGACACTTCTCAATAAAAACAGTGGCTTAGGGCGTATTGCCGTATTTTGGCCGGGTTGTTGACAAGCGCAGGAGGCTATGAATCTCGGGAAGCGCATTGTGTGAATAAACGCCGACGAAAAATCAGGGTCTTAGCGCATGTTCTTGCGTTGCTGCAGCGCAGCGCAGCGAGACCCTAAGCGTCACACTGCGCTGCGATGTCGGTTGGAGAGACGGCCAGAGTGCTCTGGACTATTCAGCGTGACCCATTGCCGCATCCCCAAGGCGGGCCGGTTGCTGGTCCGGGTTGCCACGGTCCAGCCACAGCAGCAGTGGTGGCAGGAAGAACAGGTCGATCAACAGGGCGACAACGATAATGACCGCTGTAAGGGTTCCCATTTCCGAATTGAGAGCGAAGACCGAGAACCCGAACAGCCCGAAGTTCACGCCCAGGACGGCGGTTGTTACAAGGAGCGCGACGCCGACGGTCGAGAAGGCGTAACGAATGGCCTCTGCGGTGCTCTCGTTTCGCTCGGCCTGGGCCAGCCGGTATTTGGAAAGCAGGTGGACCGTGTAATCGACCACAATGCCCATGGTCAGCCCGGAAACGACCGAGAGTCCGAGCCCCACGCGACCAACCAGCCAGCCCCATAGGCCAAAGCCCACGGCCAGTGGCATGACATTCAGCAGCAGGCTGATCAGGCCAAAGCGTACGGAGCGCAGCGCGACCGCGATGACGATGGAGATGACGATTAGCCCCAGCAATGAGCCGATCACCATGCTGCGGACGTTGCGCTGACCGATGTGGGCAAACATCGCATCGGAGCTTGCTCCGGGATGGAAGGCACTCGGCGGGGCATTCGCATGCAGCCAGTCACCGACCCGTTCCTGCAGGCTCATCAGTTCCAGCGTGGATGAATTCCGCAGGCCGGCAATGACGCGGGTTGCCGATTTGTCGAGGTTCACCATGTTGGTGAGGTCCAGGCCGAATGGCAGGCTGAATTCATAGAGCAGGAGATATTGCGCGGCGAGCTCGCGTTCATCCGGCATCCGGTACCAGGCAGGGTCATCGCCGTGCATGTTGCGGTTCAGCCGCTTCATGATCATCCCGAAATGACTGACGTGGGTCACCTCGGGTTGCTCGCTCAGAAACTGCGCGAAGCGTTCCAGCAGCTGCAGGTATTCCGGGTTGGCCACACCGCCGGATTCTCCGGCGCCGATCGAGAATTCCAGCGAGTTGAACCCGGACAGGTGATCCCGGGCAAAGTCGCTGTCGTGGCGAATCTCGGTGCTGGGGTCAAAGTATTCCGCCCAGATGTCGAACAGCTGGTTGCGTGGCAAGCCGGCACCGGCGACCAGCACAACCGCGACCACCATGCCGAGGCTGGTTCGCGGGTGAGCAAGCACCAGGTCAGCAGCACCACGCATGATGCGCAGGTCACCCTCGGAATCGGCGTGGACCTGCGAGGGCAGCAGGCACATCAGCGCAGGGAGCAGGAATATGGCGAAGAACCAGGCCGCGATAATCCCGATGGCAACCACATTTCCCAGCGTGTGGAACGGCGGTGCATCAGAAAAATTCAATGCAAGAAAGCCAATCACGGTGGTGATGGAAGTCAGGGCGACGGCCTGAAAGTTGATGCGCAGCGACTCACGCATTGCGTCATTGCGGGATTTGCCATGCCGCCGCGCGAGGAAGAAGGTCACGAGCAGGTGCATGCAGTCCGCGACTGCGAGAGTCAGGATGATGGTGGGGGAGTTCGCCACCGGCGGGGTGACCTGCCAGCCCAGCCAGCCGGCCGTGCCCAGGGCGACCGCGATGGACCCGGCAATCACGACAACGGTTGCGAGCGTTGCCAGTGTGGCCGTCAGCAGGCTGCGGCTGGCGTAATACAGGTAGCTCGCAATCAGCAGCAGGGCGATCAGCGCAGCCAGTGGAATGATGTGACTCATGTCGTACAACGCCGCTTCGGTAAAGGCGTTGTTCCCCATGGTCTTCCCGGTTATGTAGATGTCCATGTCGGGATAGCGCTGCGCGAAGGTGTCGCGCAGGCTGCGCAAGGCCGCAGCCGCTTCCGGAACAGCCTTCTGCTTGTCGCCTTCCGGCAGGCCCATGGTGACGTTGATGGCCGTGATATCACCCTGCGCGGTGACCAGTTTGCCGACCAGCAGTGGCTCGCTCATGGCGGCTGTTCGAATGTGGGCGACCTGCCTGGCATCGAGTTCGCGGCCGTTCTCCACCAGTGGGCGCACCAGAAGGTCATCACCCTCGGCCTCGGTGTGCTGGTAGTTGCTGAGAGAGTCGACCCGGAGCGCATGCGGCAGCATCCAGGCCTGCGCCGTCATTTCCTCGATACGCGCCAGAAACTCCGGAGTGAAGACATCGCCGGACTGAGGGGCCAGCACGATGAACAGGTTGTCATCCCGGGTGTAGGTGTTGCGGACCTCGTCGTAGGCAACCAGTTGCGGGTCACCTGGCGAGAAAAACACCTCCATGTCGGTCGCCAGGCTGAGGCGCTGTGTTCCGGCGCCAAGGGTTGTGGCAAGGACGAGGCTGAGGGCCAGTGCCAGCCAGGGGTGGCGGACAGGAAAATCGAGCAGGTGCTTCATGGGTGGGTCACATACATACTGGTTGGTATGTATTGTCGTTGCTCTCCCGTACGCGAGCAAGCGCAAATTTGAATGAGCCGGGTGTGCTGTCTTGAAAGAGCCGAAACTCCACCCATGTTGATCTGTTCGGGCCTTTCAAGTGTTGCAAGGCACTGAAAATTAACAATAAAACTCTTGAAAAGAATCCGGGTGCCGCCATTTACTGTGGCATGAGCCGGTTGCTGCAGGCGCCGGCCCGGTAGTTTTGCTGGAACGATCAACGGAGATTTTTCATGAGCCTGATTCACTACAACCCCTGGCCACTTTTCGACGCCCTGCGCCGCGATATCGACAACAGCGCTGCTCCGTTCACGGCGAACTGGCAGCCCCGCGCCGACATCATCGAGTTCAAGGATCGCTACGAGATCCACGTGGACCTGCCGGGTGTATCGGCCGAGTCGGTCGATATCTCCGTCGGTGATGGCGTCCTGACCCTGAGCGGAGAACGGGTGCTGTCCACCGGAGAGGAAGCCCCGGAACGAACCCGTCGCGAACGGACTGCTGGCCAGTTCGAGCGTCAGTTCACACTGCCGCGAACCATCGCTGCTGCGGAAGTCAGCGCCAAGGCGGAAAACGGTGTGCTGTGCATCGCCCTGCCCAAACAGCTCGAGGCCCAGCCGATCAAGGTCAAGGTTGCCGCCTGAGGTCTCCCGAACTCCCTCGGGCCGGTCAGCAGTCCGGCTCGCCCCTGAACCCCGCAGGTGTTGCGGGGTTTTTTTATCGGGGAATTGCGTCAACTCCGTTGCCCGTGCAGACTCCCTGCGCATGAGCGAACTATCTCACTTCGGACCCTGGCGGCAGGGGTTGCTTGGCGTTACCGCCAGCCTGGTCATGCTGTTAGCACCATCGGCAAACGCGGGTTGTTCGCGTGCCGATGTCGACCACTTTCTGGGGCGCGGCTTTACGCCCGAGCAGGTGGTGCTGCTGTGCGGGGGCGACGTCAGTGCGAACAGCAAAGAGACCGACGCCAAAGCCATCGTTCAGGAGAGCACCGAAGCTGAACGCGAGTTGCGTGATTTGCTGCTGCGCAGTGTCGATGCGCGGCGGGTGGATGTGGATGGCAAGCGCCTGCGGTGGGAAGGGCAGCTCTGTGCCGAGTACGCGCCGCCCAATCTTGCAGGACGGCCACGCGAGCGCTGTGGCCCGGTGACGATTACTGCAGCGCGTGATACGACGACCGTAGGCGAGGTGCGCGAACGCGTGCTGATTTTCGGTGAGCACGGAGTTGAATTGCGCGGCCGTATCGAGCAGGCTTGGCAGATGGATCTGCAGGGGCTTTCCGCTGCGGACCGTCGTCGTTTGCAGGACAACAGTCCCGCAATTACCAACAGTGCACTGTTGCCGTTGCACGACCGGGTAGACCCGGCCGAGATTGCCGGGGCACTGCGTCGCTGGATCGACGCCAAACCGTAGGACGGAGACAGGGAGACAGGCTTGGGGGACAACATGATCAGACTGCGCTTGTGCGGCGCCGGGTTGCTGCTGGCACTGAGTGCTTGCGGTGGTGACGAGCCGGCCGAGCCCGGGGTGGCTGATGTCGCCGCGAAGATCTCGACCCAGCGGTCCGATTCCCTGCATGCGCGAATCATTCCCGAGTCCGACCTCCCGCCTGAAGGCAGCCGCTCGCTGCTTGATTACTGGCTGGCGGAGCAGGGGGGCATTCCCTTTCCCTTTTCGCGCTTTGTGGAAGCGCTGGCCGCCGAGGACAGCCGTGGCCGGGATCCGCTGATGGTTCTGATACCGGATGGGCGTTCGCTCTTGAAAGCCCAGGCGGACTTCACGGCGCCGCGCATCGTCCTCGCTGCTTCCATGCAAACGCCAGAAGGGGCACTTCAGCAACCGGACTTCAAGGGGCGGCTGTATCTGGGCTTTACCGAACTGGCGAACGAGATCGAAGTCCTGTCGTACAACGAGCAGGCTGGGCGTTTCGAGTTTCAGCTGATTTCTGATTATTGCGAGGGCTGCAACCCGCGTCTCGTTTACGCGAAGCGGGCGATTTGCATTACCTGTCATCAGGGCGGCGTTCCCATTTTCTCCGTTCGCCCGTGGGAGGAAACCAATGCGCAGGCCGGTATCGCTGCGCGGATTGCAGAGCATTACAGCGACAGCGTGCATGGGGCACCGATTGCGACCACGCTGGAAATGCCGGATGCGATTGACAACCTGACCAATCAGGCCGCTGTGCTCGCCGCAACGCAGCGCGCATGGCTGGACGGTTGCGGCAGCGGTGCTGCCGGTGTGACCTGCCGACGCGAACTGCTGCGACATGCCCTGCGCTGGATCAGCAACCCGGCCAGCCTGGATGATGGCGCGCCGGATTTGGTCGCGGCTCAGCGCGTGCAATGGCCAGCTGCGGGCATCCCCATCGCCGGTAACGACCTGCGCAGTCGGGACCCCTTCGACAGCGGCTTGTACCAGGAATCGTTCTGGGCGCAACTGCGGCGGTTGAT
>JBFHON010000095.1:0-9623 GCA_041593295.1 Oceanococcaceae bacterium
GGGTCAGACGCTCCGGGTGCGGCATCATGATCGTGACCCGTCCATCCTCTGAACACAGCCCGGTAATGCCGTCCGGTGAACCATTCGGATTCAACGGGAAACGCGCAGTCGTCTCGCCGGCGCGATTGACGTATTGCATCGCCACCAGACCCTTTGCCTGCGCTTGCTGCGCGGCGCTGAGGAACTGGGCACGCCCTTCGCCATGTGCCAGTGCCACGGGCAACCGGGACCCGATCATGTCCTGCAGCAGGATCGACGGCGAAGCCGGGATCTCGACCATGCTCAGGCGGGCCTCGAAGCGCCCTCCGGCATTGGGCTCAAAGTCCGGCCAGTGCGCGGCGCCGGGGACCATGTCGCGCAACTGGGCGAGCATCTGGCAGCCATTGCAAACGCCCAGCGCAAAGGTATCGGCCCGCTGGAAGAAGGCGGCGAATTCGGCCTGGGCACGCGCGTTGTGCAAGATCGTCGCCGCCCAGCCGCGCCCTGCACCGAGCACGTCGCCATAGCTGAAACCGCCACAGACAGCCAGCCCGACGAAACCGCCAAGGCTGACGCGGCCGCTGAGGATGTCAGTCATGTGAACATCGACGGCCTCGAAGCCGGCGCGGTGGAACATCCAGGCCATTTCTACCTGACCATTCACACCCTGTTCGCGCAGGATTGCGACCCGGGGACGTGAACCACCACCAACATGCGGCGCCGGGATCGCAAAGCTGAGCTCTGCATACAGGCCTTCGTTTTCGCCGATCAGGGCGTGTTCGGAGGCCGCACAATCCGGGTCGTCACGACGTGCCTGCATGGCCTGGCTGGTCGTCGCCCAGCAGCTTTCGAGGACTGCCCGGCTGCTGCTGAAGACCTCTTCGCCGCCGGCGCCGTGAAGATGAATGGTCTCGTCCGGGCGTGGCACGGCAATACGGGTGATGTCCGCGCCCGCCGCTTGCAGGGTCTGCTCCACGGATCCGAGGTCGGCTGTCGGCACCTGAATGACCACGCCGACCTCTTCGCTGAAAAGTTCAGCCGGGGCATTGCCGGCCGGGAGCGAAACATCCAGACCCACGCGACCGGCAAAACTCATTTCCGCCAGCGTGACCATCAGTCCGCCATCACTGATGTCGTGCCAGGCCAGCGCTTTTGGACGCACCGCAATCAGCGCCTCCAGCACCGCCTTCAAACGCGCCGTGTCATCCACATCGGCACTGGCACCGAAGTCTTCCGCGTAGACCTGTTCCAGTGCCGACCCACCGAGGCGGCGCTGGTTGTCGAGCCGGACAGCCAGAATCACCGAGTCGGTGTTGTTCTGCAGCTGCGGTGTCCGCTGCGTACTCACATCAGCCACCGGCGCAAACGACGAGACGATCAGGGACAGCGGCGAGGTCACGCATTGTGCGCCCTGCTCCGGGTCCTCCCAGCGGGTCTGCATGGACAACGAATCCTTGCCGACCGGAATGGCAATCCCCAATTGCGGGCACATCTCGCGACCGACCGCTTCCACGCCATCCAGCAAGGCGGTGTTCTGCTCGGCATCACCGGCCGCTGCCATCCAGTTGCAGGACAGGCGAACATCGGCGAGCCGGTCCACACCACCGGCAAGGATGTTGGTGAGGCTTTCTGCCACCGCCAGGCGCGTTGCCGCAGCCGGATTGCGAATGGCTACCGGTGTACGCTCACCCATGGCCATGGCTTCGCCAACGGTGCCCTCATAGCCGGCATAGGTCACCGCACAGTCAGCCACGGGCACCTGCCACGGGCCGACCATCTGGTCGCGTGCGGTCAGTCCACCCACACTGCGGTCACCGATGGTGATCAGGAACTTCTTGCTCGCAACGGCAGGCAGTTGCAGCACCCGCGTCAGCGCATCGCCCAGGTCGATGGTCGGCTCCTGCGCGGCATGGGCCGGGATGATCTTCGGGCCGGCTTCGCGGTGCATGCGCGGCAACTTGCCGAGCAGCGTAGCCATCGGCAGGTCGACTGCGACACCGGCTTCACCGGCCACGCGCAGATGACGTTCATCGGTGGCCACACCAACAATCGCAAAGGGGCAGCGTTCGCGTTCGCACAACGCCATGAAGCGCTCCCGATCCGCCGGTGCAATACCGAGCACATAGCGCTCCTGCGACTCGTTGCACCAGAGCTCCATGGGCGACAGGGCCGGGTCGGCGCTGGGCAGCGCGTCCAGATCAATCTGGCCGCCCAGTTCACTGTCATTGAGGATCTCCGGAATCGCGTTCGACAGCCCCCCCGCGCCCACATCATGGATGGTGCGGATGGGGTTCTCTTCACCCAGCCGCCAGCAGGCATCGACGACTTCCTGGCAGCGCCGTTCCAGCTCAGGATTGGCCCGTTGCACCGAGGCGAAATCCAGGGCCTCGCTGGAAGCCCCCGCGTGCACCGACGAGGCCGCACCCCCGCCCAGCCCGATCAGCATTCCCGGGCCACCGAGAACGACAACCAGGTCGCCGGCACGCATCGACTGCTTGAGCGCATGCTGGGGACGCAGGTTGCCCAGACCGCCTGCAATCATGATCGGCTTGGCGTAGCCCCAGCGCTGACCATCCAGCGGACGGTCCAGGGTGCGGAAGTAGCCGGTCAGATTGGGACGCCCGAACTCGTTGTTGTAGCGTGCGGCACCCAGCGGCGCATCGGTCATGATTTCCAGCGCCGGCGCCATCCGCCCCGGCAGCGGCGCATCCGTTTCCCAGGGCTGCGGCAATTCGGGGATGCGCAGGTCCGATGTGGTGAAGCCGCACAATCCGGCCTTGGGCTTGCCGCCTCGACCCGTTGCCGCTTCATCACGGATTTCTCCACCCGAGCCGGTCGCGGCACCCGGGTCCGGAGCAATCGCGGTGGGGTGATTGTGGGTTTCCACCTTGATCGCAATCGCTGCCGTTTCGTGCAGTGGGGTGTAGCTGCCCGCCGCTGCAGGGATGAAACGGGTCGTGCTGTCGGCTCCTTCCAGCACCGCCGCATTGTCGCTGTAGGCGGACAACACCCCCTGCGGACTGGCGGCGTGGCTTTCCCGGATCATGCCGAACAGGGAGCTGTCGAACGCTGCGCCATCACGGGTCCAGCTGGCGTTGAAGATCTTGTGCCGGCAGTGCTCGGAATTGACCTGCGCGAACATCATCAATTCGGCATCGGTGGGCACATGCTGCTGCTCGGCAAACCGGCCCGCCAGCCACTCGCGTTCGTCCTCGGACAGCGCCAGGCCCAGTTCGCCCTCGGCACGGACAATCGCGCTGCGCAGATCTTCCCCACCCTGCGCCGGAAAGGTCACCAGGGTACGCCGTTCGGGCGTCGCAAATACCGTGCTCCAGTCGGCATCCGCATGCAGCAGCGACTCGGTCAAAGCATCGTGCAGCAGCTTCCGGCTCTGCGGTGCGGCATCGAGATCGCCGTCCAGCTCCAGCAGGCGCCCGCGCTCCAGCCTTGCCACCGTTTCGTGCCCGCACAGGTGGGCAATGTCCGTGGCCTGACTGCTCCAGGGCGACACCGTGCCGACGCGCGGCAGCACGCAGACAGCATGTTCGGCAAAGGCATCGACAACAGCGCCCCGCACCAGCCGCGCCAAATCGACGCGGGTCGCCTCGGCGAGCTCGCCGGTCGCGTGCGCGAAGTACACGCTGCGTGCCGACCGCAGCTGAATGCCCTCGCCCAGACCGGCGAGACGTTCGCAAAGCTGGTGGAAAGGGTGCGGAGCAAAGGCGTCGCCGCCCAGAATCAATGTGATCGACATGGTGATTTGCAAGTCAGAGTTCAATAGGGGCAAGGGGTTCGTCCTGCAGCGCTGTGCTCAGCGCCCCGGACCAGCCGTTCAGCGCGCCGCGGATCGCATCCAGCGCACGCTCAGGGGTGTTGTTCTGTTCGGACAGATGGGTCAGCACAATGTGCCCGGTCGCATCCAGCGGCAAAGTTTCCAGCAAGCCTGCGGACTGGGGGTTGCTGAGGTGACCCCAGGGGCCACCGACACGCTCGCGAAGCGCGGGCGGATACGGCCCCACGGCCAGCATCTGCGGACAGTGGTTGGCTTCCAGCAGCAGGATATCGCAGCCACTGAGGACATCGCGCATGTGCGGCGTGACGTGCCCGGCATCCGACAGGATGCCAACCCGGTAGCGGCCATCGCTGATGACAAACTGCACCGGCTCGGCGGCATCATGCGGTACCGCATACGCCTGGATCTGCAGATCGCCGACACGAAAGTGTTCACTGGTGCTGATGTAACGCAGGTCGGGCACCTCACCCCAGCGGGCGCTGCGCGCCGTGCCGTGGGTGGTGTAAACCGGCACCTTCCAGCCCCGGGCCAGCCGATCCACCCCACCGGCATGGTCCGTATGTTCATGGGTGACCAGCACGGCATCGATGTCCCCGGCGCCGAGGCCGGCGATCTGCAGCCTCTCTTCCACGCGCTTGCGGGCAAAGCCGCAATCGACCATCACGCAGGCATCACTCCCCTGGACGACGATCGCGTTGCCCTTGCTCCCGCTACCCAGGATGCGGACGCGCACGCGTATTCAGCCCTTGACCGGTGGCTGGGTGTAAATCGGCAGTGTGCTGACCTTGCTGCCCTCGACGGAGCGAATCACAGCGGGATCGGATTCGGTGACCTCGTCCACGCGCTGAACCGCGTGCATCGGCACATGAAAACGGCTGACGCCCTCGAAGCGGGCCTTGAGCTTCTCTTCCGAGGGGTCGACGACCACACTGGAGGTGGTGCCGAAAACCGGGTCCGCGACCTCGATAAACCCCCACAGACCACTCTGCCCCACACTGCGCGCGCAGAGCTGGTAAATCTCGCCCTCGCAGGCAAAAGTAATGCGATACATCCGACCTTTACTCATCGCGGAATTATACCGGTGTGGAGCCTGTGCGCCGAACCTGCGCCCCCCTCAAGCCGACGGCACCAGCCAACATTTTTGAGCCGGGGGGATTAAAGTCGTATCTTCTAATCTACCTGCAAGCACCGGCACCGGAGATCCCCATGAGTCTTGGCACCACCTTTGAATATCGCCCTACCGACAAACTGATCTGCACCGGCACGCTGACCCCCGATGCCGTCACCAAGGCGCAAGCGGAAGACGTCGTGCAGGTCGTCAACCTGTGCCCGGCCCATGAAACGACCTGGGACGAGGAATCCGCCGTGCAGCAGCTGGGCATGACCTACCACAACATTCCGATTGGCGGCCCGCAGGATCTCAATGATTCCGCGGTGGAACGCCTGCTGGAAATCCTGGATGAAGCCCCCGGCAAAACCCTGATTCACTGCGCCAGCAGCAACCGCGTAGGAGCCCTGCTGGCGCTGGCGGCCCAGAAGAAAGGCGCTTCGGTGGACGAAGCGCTGGCCGTGGGGCGCAGCGGCGGCCTGACCAAGCTGGAACCGGTGGTCGCGCAGATCCTGCAGCAGCGCGCCTGAGGCTTACAAACGCGCAGCGTCGGCCAGACGCTGCGCCAGCCGCGGCATGAAGGTGTGCTGCAGCCCGACCATCGTGGCGTAAGGGGGCGCAATTCGCGCAGGCTGCTTGCGCACCGCCTTCTCGATCCAGCCGGCGGCCTGCTCCGGGCTGAGCCCGGGAAGCCGCGCATAGATTTTTGTCGGCGCGATCATCGGGGTTTTCACAATCGGGAAATGCACCGTCGTCACCGCAATGCCCTTGTGCCGCATCTCCGACCCCAGCGAGTTTGAAAACGCATCCAGAGCGGCCTTGCTCGCGGCATAAGCCGAAAAGCGCGGCGCCGGCATCAGCGTGCCCCAGGTGGATATGTTGATGATGTGACCATCGCCACGCGCAATCATTGCCGGCAACAGCCCGAGCGTCAGCCGCACCGCAGCGAAGTAGTTCAGCCGCATGCAGCGTTCATAGTCATGAAAGCGATTGAGTGCTTCGCGAACAGGCCGGCGAATCGACCGACCGGCATTGTTGACCAGCACATCACAGACGCCGCCGTCGGCATGGAAGCGCTCCAGCCACGCATCCAGCGCGTCGAAATCACTCAGGTCAACAACGGCATAGTCCGCCTCCCCGCCGGCAGCGCGGATTTCCGCACAGGCCTGCTGCAATTCGTCCTCCCGCCGTGCCAGCAAATGCAAGCTCGCACCGGCCGCTGCCAGTCGGCGTGCAGCAGCCAGGCCAATTCCGCTGGAAGCCCCGGTGATGACGATGGATTTGCCGGCAACCTCGGCCATGAATCTTGCTCCTGTGCTCAGGTGTTGACGATGACACAGACCATCGCCACGGCGAGCTGTGCACTGCCCAGAAACTGGATGGGCTTGAGAACGGACTGGGGCTCTTCCTGCGCCTGCGCCACGATCGAGCGCAACCGCAACAGGTGGCGGGCAAAGCCGTGACCCAGGGCGACAAACAGCATGCAGCTGACGATCAGGCTGGGTCGCCCATCGCGCCACACAAGCAGCAGCGTGGCCAGCGATGACACGCACACGCCGAGCAGGTACAGACGCGGCAGCAGTTCCCGAATGAAGGCGTGGGCCAGCATGCCGCGCGCGTGCATGGCCAACGGCACCAGCACCAGCGTGACCGCCATCTGCAGACCGAAAGTGGCAGCGATACTCAGTGCGATCAGGCTATCGGCGAACATGTCTCTCCCGTCCGGCAACGCATGCCGTCACGGTCAGCGTCCCCGGAAGACGGCCTGACGACGCTCGACGAAAGAAGCCACGCCTTCTGCGGCGTCTTCGCTGACCATCAACGGGGCATCGCGACCGACCAGTCGCGCCGCCTCCGCATCAAAGCCTTCGCGGATATAGGCACGCGAGGATTCGAGACTGGCGTACACCGCCAGCGGTGCCTGCGCGGCGACCTTTTCCGCCATCGCCAGCCCGGCCGCAAAGACCTCCTCGTCATCGACGACCTCCTGCACCATACCGATGCGCAAGGCGGTTTCCGCATTGAACTCGTCGCCGGTCAGCAGGTAGCGCTGGGCATTGGCATAACCGAATTCCTGCACCATGCGCACTGTTGCACCACCACAGGCCATGATCCCGCGCTTGACCTCAATCTGGCCAAACCGCGTACTGCGGCCGCAGATGCGGATGTCGGCGGCCAGGGCCAGTTCGATGCCGATGGTGTAGCAGATGCCGTGAATGGCCATGACCAGCGGCTTCTTGCAGCGGTGCTCATGGCGCAGCCCCACCGGGTCGCATTCGCCGTCGGGAATTTCCGGCCACTCCCCCGCGGCAAAGACATCGGTCCACTGCGGCAGGTCCAGCCCGGCAGTGAAATGCTTGCCATGGGCATGGACCAGCCCGCAGCGCAGCTCCGGGTCCGATTCCAGCTGCGCGTAGGCACGCCCGATGGCATGCCAAACATCGTGGTCGAAGGCGTTGTACTTTTCCGGCCGGTTCAGCCCGATCAGCAGCACGTGGCCCCGCTTTTCAACCTGAACCTTGTTGGTGTCCGTCATGATGTCTCCCCCTGCTTGTTGTCGGGACTCAGGCGCTGAGCAAACCCTTGTCCACGAGATAGTCGACGACCTGCTTGGCCATGACATCCGGCGTGCCTTCGGCGGTGCGCAAGGTCAGCTCCGGATTTTCGGGCGCCTCGTAGGGCGAGTCGATGCCGGTGAAGTGCGGAATCACCCCCGCGCGTGCCTTCTTGTACAGCCCCTTGGGATCACGCTCCTCGCAGGTGGCGAGGTCGGTATCGACAAAGATTTCGATGAACTGCCCTTCCCCCACCAGTTCGCGGACCATGTCGCGGTCGGCACGGAAGGGCGAGATGAAGGCGGTCAGGACGATCAGCCCGGCATCCACGAACAGCCGCGCGACCTCTCCAATCCGGCGAATGTTCTCGACCCGGTCGGCATCGGTAAAACCGAGGTCCTTGCACAAACCATGGCGAACATTGTCACCGTCCAGCAGATAGCTGAACGCCCCACGCTTGAGCAGTTCGACTTCCAGCGCATTGGCAATCGTCGACTTGCCGCTACCGGACAGACCGGTAAACCAGAGAATTGCCGGACGCTGATTGCGCTGCGCAACCCGCTCTTCATGCGTGACGTGGTGGTCATGCCAGACCACATTGGTCGCTCCACTCATGCTCAGGACCCCTGTTCCAGAATGCCAATCAAACGATCAGCCGGCAGATAGCCCGGCTGCATCGAACCGTCGGGCAGCACCAGTGCCGGCGTGCCGCGCACGCCCACCATCTGCCCGAGTTCGTACTGCTGGCCGACCGGGTTTGCGCATTTTTCGCTCTTCACCGTCGCGCCCTGCTTGGCGTTGGTCATCGCCGCATTCTGATCAGCCGAACACCAGACCGACTCGGCCTTGGTGAAGGACGGGGTGTTCGGGCCGCTGCGCGGGTAGAACAGGTATTGCACCGTGATGCCCTTGGCGTTGTAGTCGGCCATTTCCCGGTGCAGCTTGCGACAGTAACCGCAGTCGATGTCGGTAAACACCGTGATCCGGTATTTTTCCTTCTTGGCCGGAAAGACAATCATGCTGCCCTGCTCCAGCTTGGCCAGTTCCTGCAGGCGCAGGCTCTTGCGGTTGTTCTCGGTGATCGAGGACCCCGTCTGGACATCGACCAGGTCACCGCTGAAGACGTAACGGCCATCCTTGGTCGCGTAAAAGAAGGACATTCCACGGCTGACTTCGTAGATTCCCTCGACCGGGCTGGGGGTGATGTCTTCCTTCTTCAGGCTGGGCATGGCCTGACGCAGGCTCTTGTAGACATCATCAATGCCGTCGGCGGCGGCGATCGGGCTGGTCAATCCCAGTGCGAGACCGGCAGCTGCCGTCGCAGCGGCAATCCATTGTTTCATTGCTATTTCCGTCTTTGGTTGTTCGTTAAATCGCTGTCAGACCACAGCCGCACCCAATGGTGCCCTTCAGGCCCGTGGGTGATGCTGTGCGTGCATCCGCGCCAGGCGCGCACTGGCCACATGGGTATAAATCTGCGTGGTCGAGAGATCCTTGTGGCCCAGCAGTACCTGCACTGACCGAAGATCCGCGCCGTTTTCCAGCAAGTGTGTCGCAAAGGCATGGCGCAAGCCATGTGGCGACAAACTGCCCTCAACGCCAGCCTTCACGGCCGTCAACTTGATAATACGCCAGAAGTTTTGCCGCGTCATTGGACCGGCGCCGCGTCCGGGGAAGAGCCAGCGCCGGTTTCCGCCGGTGCACAATTCGGCCCAGGCGTAACGCAGGTAGCGCTCCAGCCAGGCCATCGCCTCCCCGCCCAGCGGCACCAGACGCTCCTTGTCCCCCTTGCCATGGGCCAGCAGATAGCCGGCATCCAGGTGCAGCTGATGCGGCTGCATTTCCACCAGTTCGCTGACCCGCAGCCCGGTGGCATACATCAATTCGAGCATTGTCCGGTCACGCAGACCGCGCACGGTCTCGGTATCCGGCGCGGCCAACAGGGCCTCGACATCCCGCATGCTCAGCACCCGAGGCAGCTTGCGCCGGGTGGCCGGGCGCGCCAGCTTTTCGGCAGCGAGCTTGTCCGCATGACCGGCAGCATGGGCCCACCGGTAAAACGACCGCCAGCTGGCAATCCGGCGTGCGCGGGTCCCGCTCGACATCTGGTCGGCGTTCAGCAGGTCCTGCAGTTGCTCGGGCTCCAGCCGGGACCAGTCAAACCCGGCCGCCGACGTCAGCCGCAGCA